>JBFWPS010000309.1:0-2485 GCA_050249855.1 Gammaproteobacteria bacterium | reverse complement strand
GCAAAATAGGTATTTAAAATTTTAATTAATGCCTTACGAAATAAGTCAGCATCAGCTAACATGTCATCGATTAGTTTTGCTTGATCTAAATGTAATTGGGGTAATTGATTTTCCAGTTGATCAACGACCCACTTTCTAAGTGTTGGATCTTGTGCGTCTTGGGCAAAACTTTGAAATGCATGTGATAGCAGCTCAAAGTCGATTTTTTCACCTATCGCATTTAAAAATAGTAATCTCGCATTACAACCAAGCGCGGGATGTTGGATATTACTTGCAAGGACCATAAAGCCTTACTCCTGTTCGTCAAACTATACATGATACTTATTTGTCACAAACGGGCATAAAAGACCGCCACGCCTAGCATCAACGTATATATTAATAATAGCCTATAAAACCAGTTTTGTGTAAAAAAAGAACAGTTCTTTCATCACTGGGTTGAGTGCTTCGCACGAAACAAGTTTCGTGCTTGCATTTAAGGGGAAGAATCGCGATTCTCCCCCTTAAAAATCCCTCATCGCGTAAAGCCATAATGCCGGGATTGCTTCGCTATGTTCGCAACGACGGCTTAGTTATTAGAAAAAACTTATTAGGCTTTTTTCTCGAAATGTTGATAGTCTTTTTGACTTTTCCAGTCACCGCCCCAAGCCCAGCCACGGTTTATAAATTCGTTATAAATCGTAGTTGAACGAGTAATCATGCCAGGGAGATTTAATTGGCGGTTAAGATAAGTATAAGCATTAGTGGGTAATACTATTTTTCCTGCAATATAAGGATTTAGTTTAGGATTAATATCGATTGCGAATCCATAAGCATGCATAGAAAAAGTTGGGCCACTTACTTTGTTTCGACAATTAAAAGCAGAAGTATTATTTGCTTCCATTGATTTTTCATCATCTCCTTTGAATAATTCAATAGGTTGCATTTTTTCAATGGGAAAATGATGATTAAATAAGTCTTGAAAAATTATGACAACATCTTCAGCTAATTTATAATGAATAACTAGTGCACCTTGATGTGATCGATTATCAAGTCCCCAATAATTCAATTCTACATATCGTAAATCGCTAACTGGGACAGGACAATCATCTCTCCAAGTATATTTTTGGATTAATTTGAAAAGCCAAGGTGGGATCGTCGAGATATTTGCATGGTACTCAGCCGCATTTGTGGTTAAGCAAAAAAAATATAATGTAAAAATACACATTATATTTAAGAACTTTTTTTTCATGCTTATTCTCCAAGCCAACTTTCTAAAATAATTTTTGCTGCAATGCTATCAATATCATTTTTTTGTAGTGCTTTATATCCACCTGAATCGAATATATCACTACGTGCTGCTCTTGTTGTTAAACGTTCATCAACTTCATAAACTTCTTTTTGAAATCGATTTTTTAGTTCGTTAATAAATGTGCGTGTTAAAGTTGTAATGCGTTGTTCTGTTCCATCCATATTTAACGGTAGTCCAACAACTAATGCAATAGGTTGCCATTCTTGAATAAGTTTAGCAATATGTTCCCATACTTGTGAGGGGTTTTTAGCTGATATTTTAGGTAAAGGTGTCGCAGTTTTTGTAAGTGTTTGGCCAACCGCAACACCAATTTTTTTTGTTCCAAAATCAAAACTTAAATAAGTGCCAGAAGCTTTAGGCATGGCCTGATTCACCTGACAATGCATTAAAATCAACACCAATCAATGATGCAGCTGCACGCCATCGTTCAGTGAAGGGAATATCAAAAAGAACATGAGTGTTGGCAGGACAAGTCAACCAAGTATTTTTCACTAATTCAGCTTCAAGTTGGCCTGCTTCCCAACCGGCAAAACCTAATGCGATTAAAAGTTTTTCCGGTGCTTGAGTAGTAGCAATAGATTCAAGAATATCTCTAGATGTGGTAACGATTACTTCATCGGATGTTGCAAAACTAGATCGCCATTCACCAAAAGGTGGGTGAATCACAAAACCACGTTCTTGATGTATGGGGCCGCCATATAAGATGGGTGTTTCAGCCACATTGAGATTTGAAACTTTAATTTGCATTTGCTCAAGGACTTCAGATAGTTTAATAGTGGTAGGTCTATTGATAACAATGCCAAGTGCGCCTGCATCAGTATGTTCACAGATGTACGTAACAGACTGAATAAAGGTTGGATCGTCCATATTGGGCATGGCAATCAAGAAATTGTTGGTCAAATTTAAGCTAGTTCCTGACATATCTAGGCCTATTAATTACTAGTGTTGTCTTAATTATATACTATTGTAGGTATACTTCAAATCAGTATAAGGATATCGATTTACACCGAGTTATAATATCTGCAATACTAAGCATAATTTCTATAAATAGATAGCCCAAATAAACAAGGAGTCTAATCATGGAGACAATCATGACCAGCGCAGAAAATACACATGCTTATGTTGACTTAACGGTTGAAAAGCTGTTAGAGCTTGCTATTGAGCTTAGAGAAGGCATGTTAGGATCAAATCAAGCAT
>JBFWPS010000308.1:0-2512 GCA_050249855.1 Gammaproteobacteria bacterium | reverse complement strand
AAGGCAATTTCAAATTTTGCTACCGATGACCACTTCTTCTTTCGAGCCATTTCGTCCTCCATAGGGAGGCCTATTATCTCTCAAAATTTTCAATTTGTATGGTCTAAAATGCGGGGGTCATTATACAGAGCTTAGGAAAAACTCAATTGACTTATACAAAATTAATACCATATAGAAATCTTCTATAAGGAATGAGCAATAGCAGAAATTATGTTAACTAAATAAGCAATTGTTTCCAGTCTAAGGATTTTAAATCTATACACTTGCTGGTTTTATAGATTATGATAACTTTGTTCAAGAGAGTGGATGTTATAATGTGCTATCTTCAAATCATTTAATAGACTTTAAGAGGATAGTTTAATAGATTATCGGCGGGAGGGGGAAATAGTGTGGGGAAGAGAAAAAAAGGTGCTTTTCATAATCCAACGTCAGCTAATCTGAGTCCAACTCGTGAGCGATTGCGCAAGACAGCAGAAGAGCGAAAAAATGCTGGCGAACAATCAGAAGCGCAGGCATCATTACAAGCGTGTGCGGATATGTTTGACCCTAGTGGTCTAGATCAATATGATTACTCGTCGACACTAGAACAAACGCCGCAGCAAATTTCTTCAGTCTTGATAAATTATTACAGAAGTTTGCAAATTAAACTGCTTTTATATCCAGATTGCAAGTTACCTCTGTGCGATCACTTCATTGAACTCTCGATCCAATCCGGAAATGTTTATCAAAAAACAATTGATAGTTATCTAGCGCCTCAAGCGCTTAATGGTGAAGATAGCTATGAAGCTTCAACAAACCTTTATGGCTTGAAATCAGGGATTATTCAGCCAAACAATATCCTAACAAAGGAAGGTGATAATAAAGCACTTATACTCGGCACAGCTGGTATTGGAAAATCTACTTTAAGTGACTACCTTTGTAGCTTATATGCCGAGCGAAAACTAGGATACAAATGGGTATTCAAGTTACCATTAAGAAGTCTCACGAAAGATAGGTATAGAAATAGTCAAGAAAAGATTAAATTGATTGACGTACTTGAAAGAGAATGTTTGTCAGTTGCTTGTTCGTCGGATCCAGATAACTTTAAATTATCTAAGAAATCTAAACATTTGCTCGCTGATGCGTTAAAGGAATGTACAAAAAAAAATGAGGTGCTTATCATTGCCGATGGTATAGATGAATTAATTGACCATCTGACTGAGTCTACGCGAGTATTGTTAAAAAAGCTGCTAACCTTCAAGCAGCTTATTGTTACGACTAGACCATATAATTTGCATCAGTTACGTCGTGATTTAGAATTTGAACATACATCACTTTACGAAATTACCGGATTTCCTGAAAAAACAATCGCAAAATATTCAGAAGACTTCTTCCTAGCAACCTCGGTCAAGGAAGAGAGTAATATCGACGGGTTTAAAAGTTTTCTATTGCAGAACCCTCATATTAATGGCGCTTGTCGCATTCCAATCTATCTTGAATTATTATGTAGTGCTTGGAAACATCAACCCATTTCAATAGAAATATATAACATCACAAGTATCTACAGCTTGGTGGTTACTTTTATTGGTAGAAGATATTTGAGTAAGGCCGGCATAGCAACTAATGACTTGCTAAATTCCGTGATCCAAGATAAATGCAAAAATCCATTGGGGACACTCGAGCATTTAGGGTTTCATAGTATTACGCATGGTAAAGTCTATTTTAAGCTTGATGCCAGTCTAGACTATTTACAAAGTTTAAAGCCAGCAGTTGATATAAGCGATGTTATAGTTAAAGATCAAAAAGAATTTGGTTTTATTAGACCGAATAATCCTTCAGGAGAATATGATGGTTCGGGCGTGTTTTATTTTAATCATTTAACCTTTCGCGACTTTTTTGCTGCGAGGTTTATGGTTTCATGTTTGCAGCAAGAATCGCAGCCGAGTGCAAATGCAAGCTTTGTGACCTCGTTTGTTCATCTGTGGCCAAAACCAAATGAACATACATTGCAAGATTTTATTTTACAAAAACGCCATGATGAAAAATATGAATTTATTTGGTGGTTCATGGTTGGATTACTAAATGATGCTAGAGACATTAAATCTATAGAATACTTTTTTAAGATATTATTTGGTTTCGAAGACTTGATAGAAATCAGTAATTTTTTACTACTTATTCGTTGCCTAGATGAAGCCGGTAGTTATCAAGAGCAAATTGCTAATAGCATTTTTAATTACATCAAACGCTGGCTAGAATTGACCTTCAAACCCCAATTGAATATAGTTTTGGGAACTTATATTCACAGTCAACTTTTAAACAGACTTAAAATTAGCCCTACCATCTTCACTGCCTCACTAATACAAGATCCACTGATTGAACTTATCGAAGAATGTGACACCGAAGAATTGCTTAGGATCTTATATTTTTTAGAAAGGCTTAATCATAAATTTCCTAAAACTTTAGAAAAAGCGATTATTCAAAATGCATTTGTCGAATGGCCAGATAATAATTTTCGTGCAAAACTTACAACACA
>JBFWPS010000307.1:0-2520 GCA_050249855.1 Gammaproteobacteria bacterium | reverse complement strand
TTGTGCTACTTTAAACGGAGGTGCCATCTTGTTTTTAAGCACTTTCACACGTGTTTAATTTACAACAACTTCATCACCTTTTTTAATCGCACCAATTCGACGTATATCTAAACGAACAGATGCATAAAACTTCAATGCGTTACCGCCTGTTGTTGTTTCAGGATTTCCAAACATCACACCAATTTTCATTCGAATTTGATTAATAAAAATAACTAATGTATTGGAACGCTTAATATTGGCTGTTAATTTACGCAAAGCTTGAGACATTAAACGTGCTTGTAATCCCATATGTTGATCACCCATATCCCCTTCAATTTCTGCTTTAGGTGTGAGTGCTGCAACAGAGTCGATAATCACCACATCAACGCCACCAGAACGAACTAACATATCGGTAATTTCTAACGCTTGTTCGCCGGTATCTGGTTGTGAAACTAATAAATCATCTACATTCACACCTAATTTTTCAGCATAACTTGGATCCAGTGCGTGTTCTGCATCAACAAATGCTGCAGTGCCTCCACGTTTTTGACACTCTGCAATCACATGTAATGTTAAAGTTGTTTTACCTGAAGATTCTGGCCCATAGATCTCAACAATTCTGCCACGTGGCAAACCACCAATCCCTAAAGCAACATCTAAGCCTAGTGAACCAGTGGAAACCGTATCTATATCACGTTCGATGGTGCTATCCCCTAAGCGCATCACTGAACCTTCACCAAACTGACGTTTAATTTGTGATAATGCAGCTTGTAGGGCTTTACCGCGCTCATCATCATGTTTTGCTTCTTTACGTGATTCTGCAGCCATTTCTAATCTCCTTGGTTTGTTTAAGAAATATTCTTTTGTTCTCATTATGCTTTCATTTTTGCAGAATAGCGCAGCTCAAAAAAAAATGCTAGAGAAATTTAAAACTTTTTTATACGAGAATAGCTAGAAATTACTTGACCGCACTCACTGTTTTTGTATAATTTTTATACAAATTAAATATGGAGAACTCAATATGTTTAAAGCAATAAAATGTGAGCGAGGAGCATACTATATAGCAAGCCCTTCTGAGAAAACAGCAGTTTTTAGCACTGCCATTCCAGATGCGGAATACGACGAATTTGGTCGAGTAATTGTACACTCCGGATTTGAGGATGAGCTAACGGTGGTTAGTACTGGTATTCCAGGGGTAGGATATGAAGAGTATGGCGATGCAAATGCCGAGTGCGAGCTTGCTGACGATGAAGCATTGCTTGTTCCTGGGATTAAACCCTAAAAAGCTAGTAAGTAACATCTTGAATCGCAGTTTTTTTCACGTTCTTAGAATCAGGTTTAAAAATTTGATAATCAACCTAACCCTAAAAACGTGAAAAAACTACGATTCAAGAACTGACCCATCCTCTACTTCTTCGGAATATATAAGTCTGTAATCGTTCCTTCAAACACCTCGGTTGCCATTGCAATGGTTTCAGATAATGTTGGGTGTGGATGAATCGTTAATGCAATATCTTCTGCGTCACAACCCATTTCAATGGCCAGTGCTGCTTCTGCAATTAAATCTCCTGCATGAGGACCTACGATTCCAGCACCAATAATACGATTAGTCTTAGCATCAAAAATAACTTTTGTCATACCCTCATCACGACCCATACTGAGTGATCGACCACTCGCAGCCCATGGAAACGCACCTTTACCATATTCAATCCCTTGTTTTTTCGCTTCGTTTTCAGTTACACCTACCCATGCAACTTCAGGATCAGTATAAGCAACGGACGCAATACATTTTGGTTCAAAGAAATGTTTCATGCCAGCAATTGCTTCGGCTGCAATACGTGCTTCAGGAATAGCTTTATGCGCGAGCATTGGATTTCCAACTACGTCACCAATTGCATAAATATGTGAAACATTCGTACGCATTTGATTATCGGTTGGAATAAATCCACGTTCATTTACATTCACACCTGCTTTTTCTGCATCAATCAGTTTTCCGTTAGGGATACGACCAACCGCCACTAATACTTGATCAAACTTTTGTGGTTTATCAGGTGCTTGTTTACCTTCAAACGTAACATAAATACCATCTTTTTTCGCTTCGACTTTGGTTACTTTGGTTTCTAAAAAGATATTGTCATATTTTTTAGAAATAATTTTGTGAAGTGGTTTTACTATATCGGCATCAGCACCTGGAATAATTTGATCCATCAATTCAACAATTGTAATTTTTGCACCTAGCGCATGATAAACAGTTGCCATTTCTAAACCGATGATCCCGCCCCCAATTACAAGCATTTCATCAGTTGTTTTAGCCAGTTCTAATGCACCAGTTGAATCAATAATACGAGGATCTTCTGGAATAAATGGCAATTTTACAGGCTGTGAACCAACTGCAATAATGGCATTTTCAAATTGAATCGTAGTTTTTTCTTTTCCATTAACAACTTCTATCGCATGATCAGAAATAAATTTTGCAGAACCTGTCACGATTTCAACTTTACGTGGTTTAGCTAACATTTTCAAACCACCCGTTAAGATCGG
>JBFWPS010000306.1:0-2527 GCA_050249855.1 Gammaproteobacteria bacterium | reverse complement strand
TGGCTCAAAACATTAAATTCATCGTTTTATATGGTATTAATTTTGAAAAATCGACTCAAGAAGAAAATTTATCATTGGCAATTAAAAAACTTAAAGCTAGTATCAGTGAAGAAGAAAGTTTAATTAAAACGAATTTTAGTCATTTTTATTCTTCATATCCTTCTATTATTTTCTTTCCATCAACTTCTATTGATCAGATTAATTTTAATGAATTAAAATCTTTAGCTAGAGATCCAAATAATAAAAATAAATATTTCTTTATTCCTATAAAAGTAAGTTTGAGTTATTGGGCTGTAGTGATCATAGATGTAAAAAAAGAAACCATTTACTATCTAGATCCAAGAGGTCCGAGAATTCCTTGTCCTGAAGAGTTGAGTCATTTCAAAACAGACATCCGTTATACCCAACATCTAGGTGTACTCAACAATCCTTACGTTTTTTCTGACATCGTTAATGATGATTATACTAGTCAAATATTCGTTCTTTACCTAATCAATCAATTAGCTACGCTTACGCTTATCACTGATCGAAGACTATCACTCTCAAAGCATTCAGTAGAAAATATATTAAAAATATGTAAATCGAAATTTACTGAAGATTTCACAACCATCAAAAATGAAGTGAATTTGTTCGTATTTCAAAACTTATTGCTTCATATTGAAACTCAGGGTTCCACGGAAAATATCATGTTAAAACCTCTGTGTTTTGGTTGGTATGCGGATGATAGAAAGCAAAGTGTAACTCCTCCTCTTCCCCCTTTAGGGCGAATGAGGCAATATTGTTTAGCAAGAGCGCAAGAAGTTTATCGGTTTATTCAAAATGAAAAACCTCAAACAAAAATACATTACATTTCTATGGATGGTGATACAGGAATGACACCTGGCGCTTTAACCTATATTCTTAAAAAAATTGATGTTAATGATGAATTACAAATTGTGACTGCAGGATATAATCCAGTGCATACGAATTTCTCTGCTTTAATGAGTCGTATATCAATGAATATAAATGCAGGGCTTGGAATTCCATTTTATGGTTATTTTTCAGAACCCTTGTTTGCATTGTCCTCTGCTTTAACTAGAAGAATATTTGATAACAATCAAAATTTAGAAAATTATGAAAGAGATGAAAAGGCAATTTATGGTTTTTGGGATATGGAAGGCAGACGATTTTTAAATTATTGTCGTCGATTAATTCCAGGATTTTTAAATATTGTTGGCCCGTCAAAAGATATTGATCAACGACCTCTATTGTTTAATATGAAACGTTTTTTAGTGAACACTGAATCGATACCTCATCCAATTTCCCAAATACTACCAAAACAGTTACTCATTGAAATCATTCAAAAAATGTGTGGCCAATCGTTTAATTCCATTAACCCTTATTTTATGGGACGTAATATTTCTGTCTTCTTAAAAATTAATGTTACAAAAGTACGATTTTTGGCAAGTTATTTTTATTTAAAAGCATTTGTAAATCTTCTGGACTTGGGCCCACGCCGTGCACATAACTTAATACGTGCTGTATATGATCATCATATTGAAAACAAAAATATAAGTGAAAAATTTAATGATGATGATTGGTTTTTGCCATACCTGAGGAATATAAATAACATAAATGAAAAAGAAATGTTAAAAGATTTTATTCTTCGTTTTTTTATATATGATTTAACTAACCCTGTTAATAAATTTGAAAAATTTGCGCGACTCTTACTACATTGGGCATTAGAGGTATCTTCCCAGTTAATGAATGAGTTTGGCCTCGAATACGAAGGTGAAGCCACACAACCAATGTTGCATCCTGAAAGTTATCCAGCTCAAGCTAACAAGTTGGTTATTGATGATAGTACTGATTATGATGATGAATTTGAGGAAGAGGAAGAAGATAATGAAGAAGCACAAGAAGAATTTATTTTACAAGGCACTAAAAGAAGTTCAGAAGAGCCAAGGTCACTAACTTCTGATGACGTAAAAGCATTTTTAGATGCTAAATTTAGTGGTTGGATTTGTAAACCCGATAATAAATCGCCTCTTTTTACGTATGCAAAAAAAGATGAAAAATATGGAAGAAACTTTTTAATATTCTCGAAAAGTACTCAAGTGAATGATGAAGATATGCAAATGATAGAACTTTTTAATAGACCTCTTTGTATCATTAGAGTCATGGATGATAAACTTGAAATTCAAGAAGATAATAAAATTTATAAAGAAATAACTGAAGAACTTAACTCAATCCATCCATCCGCTAAGAAACAAAAAAATCTAGATCTTTTTCCTCAAGAAATGCCGGAGAGAAAACGAGAAAGATCACCATCTGATGATCTATACGATGTGAATAAAGTATTAAAAGAATATGGTCTATTTTCTGGCTCTTCATCACAACAAAGTTCAGCTTCTGGTGAGGTATTTATTGTTGATAAATCATCAACCGGACCGCATTTGCATGCAAGACTTCCAACAAAAAGAAGACAGTCATAGTGTTTTATGCGGTTGGAACCGATCTGCTACCGCTTTATGATGAGATTAAAGCA
>JBFWPS010000305.1:0-2536 GCA_050249855.1 Gammaproteobacteria bacterium | reverse complement strand
GAACTCTCGGTATTAAAGTTCCTTCTAATGTTTCAAGACTAAAATTAAATCAACAGTAATGACTGTAATTAATTGCCTTTGTTAATAAAATCAATCAATTACGTTTAGCTTAGCTCAAACTCAGGAGAAATGTTACGCTCTGCTACCGTGCATTGGTTAAGGCATACAGGCATTTCAGATGATGTTAAAATTCTCCCTCGAGAGCATGTGCGTGACGATGCGGGTCATAGTTCAGGCGCAACAACAGATAAATACATAGATATTGAACTGCGAGAACGACTTCGATCGGCTAGAAATAAACCCATATTAATTTAAATTTACCCATTTTGCCGTATTCTCTCTAACAAAGGCATAATTACTTGAGGAACTATAAATTTTATCTATTAACCCTAATGACGTTAAAAGTTCTTTATATAATTTATATCCATGAGTCAATGTTAAACCCGCTGAGATTTCCCAACTAAAATTGCCATTACACTTTACTTGCGTTAGATCTACAAATTTATTAAAAATTTGAGAAAGTGATTTTATAATATTAATTAATTCTGGCTTTGGAATATTATTTATTTCAGACTCAAAATATACAATTATTCTTGGGTAAGTTTCTCTATTTTGAGATTCATTTAAACCAAGCTGTGAGATTTCAACACGTTCAATTAAGTTCCTTAACGGATTATCTATGCTCAATAATGAAAATAACTCTTCTAATGCAGAATTAACGGTGGTGTCTGGAATATAAACATTTAATCTAATTATGTCAGATATTTCTCTGGGAATACTTATGCATTGGTTTATTATATTTTGGTGATGACTATTTAAAAAATCAAAAATACTTTGGTGTAACACATGGTTTTCTAGATGAGTAACAACTTTTTTAATATATGGGATACTTTTCAAGTTTGTTTTATTTTTTATATTTTCAGCCCAAGATTTGAGATCGTCAGTTACTGAATAATTCATTAATTTGTAACATAACTTTAATAAAATCAGGTTAATTTTATTTAATGGAGTAGTAGTTTTAGCAATTCTATCTAGATATTCAGACTTAATGTATTGATTGTTTATTAGTAAAAAGACAAAATTATTTTTTTCAGCGAGATGAAACAAATTATAATTATGAACAATTGAATTAATTACATTTTGCTGCGTATTATCTGTTATGTTTTCAGGATTGTTCTCCAATTTATTATAACTAGCAAGAAGATGCTCTCTTAAATTTGTTTTATATATCCCACATTGAGGAATACCATTATGTTGTATGCGACGTTTAGGACATCCTCCCATACATAAGGGTAAAACAGTACAATCGCCGCATTTTTCATGAATTGTGGGATCAAAATTATAATATAGATTAATATAATCAATATTCAAACCTCTTCCATCTGAAAGAGAACCCACCTTTAATGCATTATTTCCAAAATCCTCCCAACAGTGATAAAGTTCTCCATGTGGACCAATCATATAGCTGTATTCTTGATCCGCACCACAAGCATTTGATATTAATTTAGGTTTCTTCCCAAAATTTATGCCTTCTTTTGCACCATGCATCAAAAACTTTTCATCTACTTCAGAGAAAAACTTTTGAGAAAGTCCTGGTTGATAAACATGATTTGAATTTGGATCAACATGAACTGGCGCAAGATATATCTTTAAATTATTTTTTGGAATATGTTGAGTTACCTCTGTTACCATTTTTTCTAAATAACGATAATTTTGCTTATCTACGTTTACTCTAAGTACTATTGCTATTTTGTTAGAAACTGTCGCTAAATTAGTAATAATTTTTTTAAAAGATCCCAAACCTCCTTTTAAAACACGACGATTATCATGAATAACTTCAGGGCCATCAATAGTAACTTGTGCTTCAGTTATTTTTAATTTTTTTAAAATAACGACCGTTTCTTTATCTAATTTATAACCATTAGTAACAATTGAGGCTGAATAATTTATATTATTTTTTTCACATAATGATAACATATTCTCGCTTAAATTTTTTATAACAGTTAATGCCAATAATGGTTCCCCACCGAACCAAGTAACATCTAACCTTTGTGTACCATATAATTCTACATGTTTAGTCACAAATTCTACTAATTTACTTTGAGTATCACTCGACATGAAAGTATAATCACTGCGAACTTTTTCATCCTCAAAACAATACGAACAATTGAAGTTGCAACCCATCGTAGGAGCGATAGTTAATGACATAAACTTTTGTGATTTACGAGCATCCCATAGTCGTTGACTGATAACTTTCTTTTCATTACAATCAGCTGGTATCAGAAATCCCAACTCTATCAGTCTATTTTTTAGCTCATTAGAATTATCACACAAATTTGGAGTTTCTAAAATCCCTTTGACTAACAAATAATGTTCTTGATTAAGTTCCATCCTTGATAAAGAATGAGCATTAAATAAGATATACTCAAAATTATTAACACTAAAAAAATGATTATAATGTGAAGATATATAGGTTTTAGTCATCATTTACGCCTTCGAAAACACCATATTATCTATAAAACAATAAAAATATAGA
>JBFWPS010000304.1:0-2571 GCA_050249855.1 Gammaproteobacteria bacterium | reverse complement strand
TCCCTCGTGCACTAGTCGCATACCAGATACAATATAATATTATATTAACGTTTATAGAATAATTATCTTGTAATAATAAGCATGTATCTTTTATAACATGTTTGCTATATAGCTTAAGCGCATATTGCCAAAACTCATTTTTAGGTAAGCTAAAATTACTCGTCATTATAATCCCTCGGATAATAATTTATAAAGCCACGCAAGGCTGATGTAAAATTATACCCTAAAGCTAACACTTTAAATAGCTCTCCCATTTCCGATGGAAGCGTTAATATTTTAATCTCTTGTGCTATTTTATATTGCTCTTCAACTGAAAGTTTAGAAACTAGTTCAAGTAAGCCACAATTTATTAAAAAATCAGCCTGACTGGTATAACCTAACGGCTTTAAACCAATTTCAATGGCATTATCAATGACCCAAGAAAAATCAACATGTGAAGTAATATCCTGTAAACCTGGTAAAATTAAAGGATTTGTATGGCTAAAATGTTTATAATGACACATTAATGTTCCAGCAGAACGTTCCGGATGATAAAACTCTGGTGCAAGAAATCCATAATCAACAAATAATA
Source organism: Gammaproteobacteria bacterium (assembly GCA_050249855.1). Taxonomy (GTDB): domain Bacteria; phylum Pseudomonadota; class Gammaproteobacteria; order JBGSLN01; family JBGSLN01; genus JBFWPS01. The sequence goes on along the minus strand of JBFWPS010000304.1, from coordinate 2,000 downwards.
CTACACCTTTACTTAAAGGTCGTGTGATCGTATGCAACCAACTCGGAAATAAGCAATTGATTTCAGATTCATAATACTGATTGTCGATAAAATAATTTTGTTTTAGCTTACTTACAGATTCTATTAACGCTGTGTCACTGGGCTTTGCACGTAGCCATTGGAATTCATTATTTTTATAGGTCACATAAAGTTCATCAATTATATCATTTTCACATACAAAACGATGGACAGGTAACGCATCTAAAACTTCATTTGCAAAAATAATTCCTTCAAAATTTAAATCATCTAAATTATCTAACCAAAAAATATTGTCATAATAGTATGGGCATTTTATTTTTAATAACTGTTGTTGCTTTTCTCTTAGGTCAGCGCTTATTTCTAAAATATAATATTTTTGAGGCAGACAATTTTTTTTCGATAATGCTGATACAATTTGAACAGCACACTGCCCCGTACCCGCCCCCAACTCAAGTAAACAAGGATTTTTTAATTTTAAAAATATTTCATCACATTGATTTGCTATGCATTGACCAAACAATGGTGAAATTTCAGGTGCAGTAACAAAATCACCAGCACGACCGAATTTTTGTAATCCAGCGCTATAGTAACCTAGCCCAGGCGCATATAAAGCTAGATCCATGAAAAGTGCAAAAGTTATTTTACCATTGTGCTGCTTTATTTCTTTTACTATTTTTTCAATCACTTTATAGCCATGCTCTTCTAATTCAGGCTCAAGAGCAGGTAACTTGGTTGGTGGAGTCAGTATAGATTTCATAGTCGTACATTAGTAAAAAAAGTGATTATTATCATAACTATAAAATGATATTTTAGCAATTTTTTGTGCGTCTAATTGTAAATTTGAAGCTTTAACCTATGACTGATTTTTGCTAGAATCGCTTATCAAGGACTTAGAAAAAAACAAGTGCGTCATTGCGAGCGTAGCGAAGTAATCCAGAGCTGACTATCTATTTCAACTCAGTACTGGATTGCCACGGCCCGCAAAGAACGCGGGCCTCGCAATGAAGACTTTATTTTTTTCTAGCTTCTATAACCATTGAATCACCATATATCAAAACAACACATGAAAAAAATACCCCGAATTCTTATTACCCCTGGAGAGCCTGCTGGCATTGGACCAGAATTACTGGTTCGACTAGCGCAAGAATCATTTAATGCTGAATTAATTGTAGTTGGAAGTTCAGAAGTATTAAAAAACTTTACAGCTATTTTAAATTTACCGTTAGAATTTACTACTTATGATTCACACCAACCCGCCGAAATGCATAAACCAAGCTTACTAAAAATAATTGATATTGATTGCCCTAAGCCAAATGTTTGCGGCACGCCTGCTATTGAAAATGTACCCTATTTAATCGATACGTTAACAACTGCCGCTCAAAAATGCTTATCAAATGAATGTCAAGCTGTTGTAACAGGGCCTATAGAAAAAAGTATTATTAATCAAGCGGGAATTGTATTTCCTGGCCACACTGAATTTTTTGCCGATTTAGCAAATACAAAAGAAGTACTGATGATGCTGACAACTAAAGGTTTGCGTGTTGCATTAGTGACAACTCATTTGCCACTCAATCAAGTTTCTCAGGCCATTACTAAAGAACGTTTAACCAAAACGATTGAAATCATTCTTGCAACATTTCCAAGCTATTATGGCATTCAATCGCCAAATATTTTAGTCTGTGGTTTAAATCCACACGCAGGTGAAAATGGCCATTTAGGCACAGAAGAAATAACCGTTATCAAACCAGTTCTAGAACAATTTTCACAAAATGGTATTCAAATTTCAGGACCATTAGCTGCTGATACCACTTTTACAAAAAAATACATAGAACAAGCTGATGTAATCATCGCGATGTATCATGACCAAGGGTTACCTGTTCTTAAATATATGCGTTTTGGACATGCGGTTAATATAACCTTAGGCTTGCCTTTTATTCGTACTTCAGATGATCATGGAACAGCTTATGATCTCGCTGGTAAAG
>JBFWPS010000303.1:0-2583 GCA_050249855.1 Gammaproteobacteria bacterium | reverse complement strand
TTAGTGATAAACAAAAGCTCATCGAAATCATTGATACTAGAGAACGCATTGAACATTTGATGTCTTTAATTGAATCAGAAATAGATTTAATGAATGTTGAGAAAAAAATAAGACGACGCGTTAAAACTCAAATGGAAAAAAGTCAGCGCGAATATTATCTTAATGAGCAAATTAAAGCCATTCAGCACGAGTTAGGTGACGATGAAACCAAAGAGCTGACAGTTATTGAGCAGAAAATTGCTAAAGCTGGCATGAGTAAAGAAGCTAATGACAAGACTGTTGCGGAGCTTAAAAAATTAAAGCTGATGCCACAAATGTCTGCTGAAGCCACAGTTTGCAGAAATTACATAGACTGGATGCTTTCTATTCCCTGGAAAAAGAAATCTAAAGTCAATGATAGTCTAAGTAATGCAGAAAATATTTTAGAAAAAGATCACTATGGCTTAGAGAAAGTTAAAGAACGAATTCTTGAGTATTTAGCTGTACAGCAACGCGTTAAAAAACAAAAAGGCCCTATTCTATGTTTAGTTGGGCCTCCAGGTGTTGGTAAAACTTCATTAGGCCAATCGATTGCTCGTGCGACGAACCGTACTTTTGTTCGTATGTCGCTTGGTGGAGTGAGAGACGAGGCTGAAAATAGAGGACATAGAAGAACTTATATAGGTTCTATGCCTGGAAAAATCATTCAGAAATTAACTAAAGCTAAAGTTAAAAATCCACTGTTCTTACTAGATGAAATCGATAAGATGGCGATGGATTTTAGAGGTGATCCTGCTGCGGCTTTATTAGAAGTACTTGATCCCGAACAAAACGATACTTTCAATGATCACTATATTGAAGTTGATTATGATCTTTCTGATGTTATGTTCATCGCAACTTCTAACTCGATGAATATTCCAGCACCATTACTTGACCGTATGGAGGTAATAAGAATAGCTGGTTACACTGAGGACGAAAAACTCAATATAGCCGAGAAATATTTATTATCCAGCCAAAAAGAAAAAAATGGTGTTAAAGAAGGTGAGCTAGAAATTCCTGAGGAAACTCTTAAGGATATTATTAGATACTACACGCGTGAAGCTGGAGTAAGAAGTTTAGATCGCGCTATTTCTAAAATGTGTCGCAAGGCTGTAAAAAATATTTTATTGGATAACCAAACAAGTATTAACATTACCCCAGATAAGCTTGAAGACTATTTAGGAGTACGTCAATTCAGATATGGTACTGCCGAAGAAAAAGATCACGTGGGTCAAGTAAATGGTTTAGCATGGACTGAAGTTGGAGGCGAACTATTAAAAATTGAAGCTGCTATTATGATGGGTAGTGGTAAAACATCTTACACTGGTCAGCTTGGCGATGTGATGAAAGAATCTATTCAAGCAGCAACATCTGTAGTACGCTCACGTGGCGAAGGACTTAAATTGCCACATAGATTCTATGACAAAATAGATGTGCATATTCACGTACCAGAAGGGGCTACACCTAAAGATGGTCCAAGTGCAGGCATTAGTATGTGCACGGCTTTAGTTTCTGCTTTAACGGGTATACCTGTGCGAGCAGATGTTGCTATGACCGGTGAAATAACGTTGCGCGGTGATGTTCTGCCGATTGGTGGTTTGAAAGAAAAACTTCTTGCTGCACGCAGAGCAGGGATCAAAACTGTGATCATACCTGATGACAATATTAAAGATCTCAAAGAAATACCGGATATTATTACTAATAAATTAGATATTAAACCAGTTAAAATTATTGATGAAGTATTCAAAATTGCATTATCCAAAAATATTTTAATTGGAGCTTCTAAAGTGCGTACAGTGTTTGATATAGTCAAAGACTACAACGCTACTCAATCAAAAGATAATGATCAATTTTTTGATAGACATTAGTTTCAAATAATATATAATTTATTAACTTTTGTATAAATACATACATTTTATATCTCTAGTTACCAATCATAAAGAGGATTACTTCGTGAATAAAACAGAATTAGTTCAATCAGTTTTAGAGAAAGTTGCTTTGCCTAAAAAACAAGTTTCAGAAATAATTGAAGCCACATTTCAAACAATCACTGATGCATTAGCAGAGGGCGATAGCGTAGCTTTAGTTGGCTTCGGAACGTTTACTGTGAAAGCTCGTGCTGCGCGTAAAGGCGTTAATCCTAAAACAGGTGAAACTATTCAAATTAAAGCAACTAATGCTCCTGGATTTAAAGCAGGAAAATTATTAAAAGATGCTTGTAATCTTGAAGCAGAAGTTGTAAACTAGCCTGCATTGGGTGCTTAGCTCAGCTGGTAGAGCATCGCCCTTACAAGGCGAGGGTCGGGGGTTCGAACCCCTCAGCACCCACCAAGTTTGTAAAGTTAGGAGTGGTAGTTCAGTTGGTTAGAATACCGGCCTGTCACGCCGGGGGTCGCGGGTTCGAGCCCCGTCCACTCCGCCACCATTGTAATGCTGTACTAACCTACAGCATTAATTTCAAAAAAAATCCTAGTCTTAATCTCAAAAGTTTTATTTCAACATATTTATAAAGTTCTGTTAAAAAAAATATATAGAATATATAATTATGATGGGCTAAATTGTCAT
>JBFWPS010000302.1:0-2606 GCA_050249855.1 Gammaproteobacteria bacterium | reverse complement strand
CATTAGGAAACAATATGCGAATCATCACACACAATGTCAATGGTATTCGAGCCGCGGATAAATATGGTTTATTTGATTGGCTTAAGACACAAAATGCCGATGTTATTTGTCTTCAAGAAATTAAAGCACATAAAGAACAATTATCTGATCCTGTTTTTTTTCCATCCGATTATCACCATTATTTTTTTTCAGCTGAAAAAAAAGGTTATAGTGGTGTTGCTATCTACTCAAAAATAAAACCTCAAGAAATTATTAAAGGACTTGGTTGGCAACTTGCTGATCAAGAAGGGCGTTATTTACAAATTGATTTTGCTAATTTAAGTGTTATTTCTGTTTATCTTCCTTCAGGAACCAGCGGTCCTGAACGTCAATCTTGCAAATTTGAATTTATGGAACAATTTATGCCACACTTGCGTTCTTTAAAAAATGCTTCAATACCTGCTATTTTATGCGGTGACTGGAATATAGCACACACCAAAGACGATTTAAAAAACTGGCGTGGCAATCAAAAAAACTCAGGTTTTTTACCAGAAGAACGCGCATGGCTTGATAATCTTTTTATGGATGAAGGCTTTGTTGATGCTTTCAGACTTTTAAATAAAGAAACCGATCAATACACTTGGTGGTCTAACCGAGGTCAAGCTTATGCAAAAAATGTTGGTTGGAGAATTGATTATCAAATTATTACACCTAAATTAGCACCATTAGTAAAAGCTGTTTCTATTTACAAAGAGCAAAAATTTTCGGATCATGCACCTTTGGTTATTGATTATAACTTTATTTTATAAAAACTTTCTTGCGCAATCTAAATTTTGAGCTAATATTGTACATGAAGGGTTTAACCAGATATCACACCTGAACCATCATGAAATAGATTAATGTGCTTGCGGATTGTGACATGGTGTGTAAGCCCACTGTTAGTGCATGTGGGAAACCTAAAGTGTCATTTCGCCGCTTATTTTTACAAAAGGGTTCAAAGTAGCTTGATGATTTGGTTGCCCTTTTTATTTTAGGAGAAATTTTTGAATCGTATTGTTCTTGCAAGCCAAAATTCTGGCAAAATTAAAGAAATCAAATCTATTTTATCAAAAACAGAATTAGATATTCATCTTCAAAGTGATTTCGGTGTTGCTGAAATTGAGGAAACTGGTTTAACTTTCATTGAAAACGCACTTTTAAAGGCGCGTCATGCATGTCTTGCAACAAATTTACCTTCTATAGCTGATGATACTGGCTTGGTTGTCCCCTATTTAGATGGCAAACCAGGGCTTTACTCGGCTCGTTATGCAGGGACACCAAAAAACGATAAGGCTAATTATGAAAAATTATTATCAGAATTAATTGATGTGCCTATCGAAAATCGCGATGCTTATTTTTATTGTGTGATTGTATTCATGCAGCATGCTAACGATCCAGCTCCATTGATTTGTGAAGGACGTTGGAATGGCTCTATTTTATTTTCACCTCAAGGTAAACATGGTTTTGGATATGACCCTATTTTTTATGTTCCTAGTCACCATTGCTCAGCGGCTGAATTATCACTAGAAATAAAAAACCAAATTAGTCATAGAGGTCAGGCATTAAACCAACTCGTACAATCTTTTTGAACTAATAAAATTTGATTTTAGATTAGAGACAGATAAAAGAAAAAGCTGTCATTGCGAACAATCGAGAACTGACTATACATTTTAATCCAGTTCTGGATTGCTTAGCTGCGCTCGCAATGACGGAGTAGAGACTTTACGCGATGGGGGATTTTTAAGAGATTGCTTTAGCACCTTCCTCAGCAGAAGACTCAGAATTTCCATTTTTTGAAGCTTTTCCATCGCCTATAGCTGCACATATCAAGCCACCTAATATTAAAGCCATGGCAATTATATTATTTGAGGTAAATGCTTCTCCTAGCAATAATGCAGATGCAATCACACTCACGACAGGGACACCTAACATACTTAGAGCCGTCGTTGTAACCGGTAATTCACGTGTTACATAAACTAAAGCCCAGAATGCAAATGCAGTTGCAAGTAAACTTGTAAAGGCTAATGCGCCATATAAACTTAAATTCCATATGATATGCGCATGCGGTTCAAAGATGACAGCAAGAATGACCATTGGGATACATGCAAGTAATAACTGCCAAGGTGCCATTTCGATTGAAGAGCTATGCCACGGTAAATATCGAGTACATAACATAGCAACCGCCCATGAAATCGCAGATAAAATAAGTAAAATATTGCCAATAATGACGTTCTTACTACTCCAATCCATTCCCCAAGGGCTAAGTATGGTTAGTATACCAACAACACCTAATAGAATCCCAAAGCCTTTTAATTTCGTTAATTTCTCGCCAAAGAAGAAAAATGCAACAGGCGTAACCCAAATAGTAGTAGAATATACTAAAATAGCGGCTCAACCCGCCCCTACATAGAGTAAGCCTACTTTCAGAAGAGCTAAAAACAAGCCTATTTGAAATATGCCTATCACAAAAATCATTGGAAAATCTTGGCGTTTAGGCCATGACAGTTTACCAATAAGCGCAACCATAGGAAACATACAGGCAACACTAATAATGAGACGTAGAGCAACAAACCAAAGTGGGGTTATAT
>JBFWPS010000301.1:0-2609 GCA_050249855.1 Gammaproteobacteria bacterium | reverse complement strand
ATATTGATCAAGATCATTTCACTAAAGCAATACACAGCCATAAGCTAAATAAGCAAAATCAAATGAAGAAGAGTCAAAACGTTATTGAATTATCTTTCAAACATAAAAAAGAAATTCAAGATCGTACAGGCGATAGTTTACAGATTTTAAAGGGTTATATTGAAGCGATCGTAGATTATTTAGATAATCCTAATAAAGGCGATAATTTAAATGAAATAGATGAAGACTATGAGTTTACATCCTTTCTCGAAGAGTTTTGCAAGGAATTTAATGTTAATTTTTCAGAGTTAGAGCAGAAGCCATTGAAATTATCAAAAGAAAATCTAAAACTAGTTCAGTCTTATTTTAATTTATTTATTGAAGCTATTGAAAATAAAGAAAAAACTAAAAAAATAAATAATAAAACAGAAAAAGTTGATGATGATCATCAAATTCAACAACAAATTTTGCAAGAAAAAATGGAATTTGAAAATTATAAGAAAAGCAAATTACAGGAAATAAGTCTATTTGGAGAGTATCATTTAGAAGATGGAATGAAAAAGTTATCGTATATACATAAGCAAGTCTTTCTTAATTTATTTGCTCAGTGCAATGTTAATTATTCTTTAGGTTTTATTAATTATGATGATTTTGTTAAACAACATGAAATAATTGAAGAAAAAATCAAACTTGCTGACACAAAAACTGCTATAAATGAAATTGTACAAGATAAATTGTATAATAAAATATCCTTGTTTTTAAATATTGCCAATACTTCTAAAGAGTTTAACAAATATAAAGTTTATTAAATAAATTAACATTGTGGCGCAAGAAGCAATCCTACAGAAATTCCTGCGCCACTCACGTGACTTGATATGCTATCTTTCACAAGATCAATTATGGGCAAGCTTGCTTCCTAAGCAATTGCGATTTTGGAATGATTCGTCTCAATCAATTATTAAGTCTTTAAATCTTAATAAAATATTAGACTTCTTTCAAAACTGGATTTTTAATAAAGATTAATGTGAAATTGATGCCTTATTGCCGACATTGAGCAGTTACGCTTTACAATATACTGTCAATGATCTGGAGCAATTACAGGGACTAACTCATAGATTTTTCTAATTGGTTCATTAAAATATCCTAAAATTTGCTTCCTCAATTCATCTAAACCTGTAATAACCTCTCGAACAAAAGCCCCTACTTTAATTTTTACAATCTCAATACCTTCCATTAACTGAAATATCCATCTCAATGTCGGCTTGGAGGTTTTTTGATTTGCTTGATTTGGAATCGTTTCTTTTAATTTCTCTAAAATATGACGTATATGTCTTTGTGCGAATGAATACACCAATAAAGCGAATGTCATGACCATTAAAAGCCCCATAATCCTTTCTGGTTTCTTAACAAATAAGGATGAGGCAAACATAAGAGGATCTTTTAAAAAACGAAATCCTTTTTCTACTGTATTATTTTGATTTTTGTATGCTTCAATTACTGCTTCATCTCTCAATTCTTGAGAATTAATTGTCGTTCCCAAAACATAGCAGCTTTTCTGTTCAATCATTTTCCTTTTCGCTTCGCTTTTTTCTTCTGTTTTTGCCAATACTTGATAGCTAAGTGTATATTGGCTATTAATACTGGGTCGTCCTTTTTTACTATATTCTTTATGTGCTATCACTTGATCTAAACAAATATCATGTAGTTTAAATCGTTTTTTATGCTTTTCTAAGGCCTTTAAAGCATCGCATTCACAGGCAAATTTTTGAAAAGATAATTTTTTAATCACTCTTTCTACTTCTTCTCGTTCTTTGTCACATATCTTTTTTACACTCTTTTGCGCCCTCTCTTGTGATTCAATTGATTGGACGACTATCCATCTTTGTTTCATTCCATAATGCTCTACTTCAAATGTTTTGAAATAATGATCTTCTTTTAGTAAATTCCAATCTTTAGATGATTCACAAGCCTTTTCTATTACTTCATTTTCTTTTTTAATGTTTCCCGGTATGCGAGTGATAAACGGAATATAACTTAATTGGTTCTGTGCTGTTTCTTGATCATATAATTTTGAATCGGCTATCAAATAGCGAGGACTCTCTCCTTCTTTAAAGCTTTTGATCAAATTTCTTGCTCTTTCTCGAAAAATTTTTGTATCAGATGCGTTTCCATTCCATGCTCTGCTTATTATGGGAATTCCCCCATCTTGGCTTACCATAAGCTCCAATACTGCTTGCTTCAAATCAGGGCGATGATCTTTAGAAAAGCCATGTGTAATCTCAATTGTATGCTCATCACTATCGGCATCATATTCACCTGTGAGAGAAAATGTTGTCGTATCTAAGTGGTTAAATCTTGTGTCAATCTTGTGTTGATGGCAAATAAATGAACTTAGCTCTCCAAATAGACGATCACAATCATAACTGTGGCAATCATCTAATGCTCTTCCTAATTTGAATCGGTTAAAATGATCAGCATTAACTTCTTTTCCGAACAGCCGGTTCATTGCCTTATTTTGAAAAAATTGTGGCGTGAGCGTTAAAGGACGATCAGAAAAACCTAAGCCATTCATAATCATAGCAGCTACAGCTTCTCCTGTGCTAATCACCTCTCTTTCATCCTTGGGAATT
>JBFWPS010000300.1:0-2624 GCA_050249855.1 Gammaproteobacteria bacterium | reverse complement strand
CTAATCCTGCCATCGGTGTTAAAGCCAAACTAATTGATAAAACTTGCTTTTTGGTAAGCCGACTGGCATTTTTAAACAACCAAATACCGAGTGTTTTTGAAAAACCACGCGCCAGAATAAAAATAATTGCAGTTAGAGCAATTAACTTAAAACCTTCAAAACGAAGGTGAGCACCAGTTACAACAAATAAAATAATAAAAAATAAACGTGCAGACCATCCAAAATCTACTTCCATTAATTTATGCTTCCTATCTAAATTACGTGTAGCAACACCCAGAATAAATAGTGTTAACGCGGTTGGTAATTTAAAAATTTGTGCAAGACCAATTGTTAATAAAACAGTACCAATGAAAAGTATAAATTGATTTTCTTTTTGTTTTTTTATAAATGATGCAATTAATCTAATGAGATAAAACATCAAAACACCGAGGACCAATGAACCAAGCAAGATATAACTAGAATGCATCCAAAATGTAGTCATATCTGATGACTTTTGTGTCATTGGTAATAAAAACGAAAAAATAGTAAGCGCAAAAAAATTATTAAGATTCGTTAAGACCAAAGTTCTTCGAGTAACAGGACCTTCTGAAGCCAGATCGTTTGCTACCATCATCACAACTGCAGGTGAAGTAGCCATTGCAAAAGTTGCAGCAAGTGCAGATGGTAAGGGAGATAAATTAATAAAAAAATACAAGAAAATAAAAACACTTAAAAATGTTATACCGGACTCTGCTATGGCCATTGGCAATAATCCAGTATCATATTTCAACCAAGTGAAATCTAATTGTCTTCCTAACTCAAATAAGATAATGCCTAATGATATATCTACAAACATCCGCGTCGTAATTAATATGGATGGCGTTACAATATTAAAACCACCAGGGCCAAGCAAAAAACCGATTGCAATATAACCTGATATTCTAGGTAAAAACCGCATGCGTTTTGCAAGTTCCCCGCCCATTAAACCAAGTAACAAGGTTAAACCAAAGAGAACAATTGCCGTGAGTGACAACGGAAATTTTGGAATAAAATGTAGGCTCATGTATTCCTTAGTTTATTTTTATTATTAAATTTTAAATAAGGATAACATTTTAAACCTTTTACATCAATTACAAATAATAAACAAGAAGACTTATTCATCTAAAGTAAAGGCATATTATAATCTCGAAGAAACAGTAACTTTTGCAGGTTTATGCTCATCACCAATTGCTTTTTCGCCACTATTTTTAGAAAATAAAAATCTAAATACATTTAAATTACATTCATCTTTTAAAGCCTTGCAGGCTTCAATGATTCGCTTTACATCTAATGAAGATAAATCGCTATGTAGTAAAAATCGATGTAAGGTACGATTTTTAGGTGTTGCTGGCCAGTAGAATACAGATGCAAATATATCTCGATCGTCAAAATATGCCCTCAAAACACACAAAGAATCTTCAGGACCTGCCACTAGACTTATAATTGGCGAGGGAATTGGTGTGGCGGGAATATTATAACCTAGCTCTAGCAAAGCACTACGCACAATGACTGCATTATGCATAAGTTTTCGACGTTTTTCGTCAGCTTCTTTAATAACTTTCAACATAGTCTTAAGTCGTATTAAATCATATTCTAAAATTGCAGAACTAAAAATAGCAACTGGTGAAATTTCTTGGATGTACTGAATTATTTTTTCTTTTCCTGCGATTAAACCTGCTCTTGTACAAAATGTCTTTGACAAACTTGCTGTAATAAAATCAACTGATTCGACTAACCCTAATTCTGCCGAAAGACCGCTACCACACTCACCATATAAACCCAAAGTATGAGATTCATCAACGACTAAAACACAACCATATGTATTTCTGATATTGACCATAGCTTCTAATGGGCATACCGTCCCAAGCGCGCTATTAATTGATTCGACTAATATAATACCTGAACCATGAACTTTAATTTTTTCTAACAAATCTTCTGCTGAATTATGTTGAAAAAATACTGATTTAGCGCCTGTAGATTTAAGACCAGCTCTAAATGATTCATGAATGAAATAATCAACATAAACTATGGTATCTGGGTTACTAATAGCTTGTAGTAACCCCATATTCGCTACATACCCTGATTGTGTAATTAAAACACTCTCTTTAGATAAAAAATCGGCAAACTGCTTTTCAATTTTTAAATGTAAGTTATTTCCAGTAATTAAATACCTAGACATCATTACTTGCTTAACTCCACCACTTAAGTGTTCAGCTTGTGTTTGAACGACTTCTTGCGCATTACTCAGTCTTAAATAATCATTATCATTTACAATGGTTGAATTAGGACCAGGTTGCTTTTTACCAAAAATATATTCCCTAGCACTCGTTTTTTTAGGAGTTCTCTTATCAAAATAGGCTTTTACATTTCCATCAACGAATGTGTGATCTTTCATTATCGTTTTTCTCCTCCTCGCTCTACATGAAAAAATAATAAAGATATATTTTTAAACAATAATACTAATTTTGTTCTTTTGTACCATACGTAACTTTTACGCATTTATCATTAGAGATTTCTTCAAAAATAATTTGTTTAATATTACTAATATCATTAAGATATCATCACTAAAATTACCAGCCAGGGGTACCATGGTGAAACTTAATTTC
>JBFWPS010000299.1:0-2632 GCA_050249855.1 Gammaproteobacteria bacterium | reverse complement strand
ATTTAAACTGGCATCCCGTTTTAGAAGACTGAAAAATTATGACGATTTGCAAAATTTTTATATCAAATGAGATTTCTACTAACAAAGAAATAACATATGCCACCAACAAATGAAGTTATTTAGAAGTGAATTAGCAAGAGACCGAAGAGGAGGTAGTAGTAGAAGAAACAGATTTTAAATCGACATTTATTTGTGATTAGAGTTTTTGTCTTGAGAATTGCTGAGAATAGCAGATGAACTGAAAACAATCAAAACTATAACTAGGAGACATTACATGATTTTCTTCGATTCACAATTAGCTTATGAGAGTGAAATTATAGACAAATGGTTAGAAAAAGAAATGCACACACAAAAAAAGGCTGCTCTTCGAAAACTGTCTTCTATTGTGGCGCATTTCAAAATAGAAATCTTCAATATGGCTTATAGCTGGTTTAATAGCTTTCCAAATGTGGAAAAGATAGCAGAAGAATTAGATTTAAGCAAAATGGATTTAAAACAACAACTTCACAATCATTATCCATGTATTGAAACTATCGATGATACACCTATTGAGATTCAAACGGACATAACTATTTTGCTAATCAAAAAATTGGTCAAATATTCATTATTTTCTTTATATTCTACTCATTTTCAAAACAAAATTTCTCTGCATATTTTTTATATTTACTATTCTTATTATTTGTCTTCATGCCTTTATACCCGCTTGTGAATGCGAGCATGTTTATGACTTTCCTTCTCCAGAAGAAGAGTTGGTAATTTTAGCTTATAAAGCTTATTCCAATAGGTTCTTAAAAAAATATGACAGCGCTCTTAACTATTTTGAAGAAATGATCGATATCCTTAAAAAAACAGATCACTTAGCACCAGAATGCAAATTTGTTACTTATCTAGAACATGCAAGATGTTATTTGTTTAAAGGTGATAAGAAAGAATTTTACAATAGAATCAAAAAAATCATAGATTTAGATATTGCTCCTAAATATGAATATTATGTAAAAAATAGTTTCAAAGTACATCATCAGCCCTGTTTTCACGATCATGATTTAAAATATGAACAAAGAATTATTTTTAAAGAAGCTGCCCCAATAATTCTTGGAGAAGAGCTATATGCCACTCTTGAGGCAAAAGGAGAAACACCAAAAATTCGAACTGTAGCTGATAAAAAAGAAGATAAAGAGTTCTGCAAACGTTTATGCTACAGAGCAGGCACTATTAGTGCAATAATTGTAGGTTGTATAACGAAAAAGAAAGAAGCTGCAATAGCTGCTGCTGCTTTATCTGAATTACTCATTGATTGTGAAACTTGCTGCACAGAAGGATGGGGGAAGTGAAAATTGTTGTAAAGATATAAAGTGGGCTCTTAAACAAGTTTGCCAACAACATTTATTGGATGATCTTTAATATGGAAATTTTAATTTTTATCCCATTAGGCATCATTATGGGATATATCATGTACAAAATCAAAAGTGAATTCTGGGGTTATCTCTTCGGAATTGCTCCTTACTTGATATTTTTCTTGTTAAGCATAAATAGTAAAGAGATATGGGGACATTATCGTGTTATAGCTCTTTTTGCTACAGCGATTGCTTGCCTTGTTTGCTTTCTCTTTAGAAGGTTTAGATTTGTTGTCTAGAACATGTGTTAAAGTGACATTAGCCGCGCAATCCTGCGCAGCTATGCCGCGCTGAGCAACAAGATATTATCTTTATAATCCATTACTTAGCTTAACGCATATGGGCTACTTTCCAGCACGGCTACATCGCTGAGCAACAAGATTTCACCCTTAATCCTTGGGAGATTGTTGATGCAAAAATTTTATAATTTAATGGGTTTATTTTTCTTAATCAGTAGTTATTTGAGTGCTGATGTTTTCGATTGGGATATTGACATGGTACGCTCATACGTTCATTATTCTGATTTACAACGTCGCTGGGCCTGGTCTTTTTTAGCACCTCATCTAAAAGCAGTTCAAGCGGATGCCAAGATTTTAGATATTGGCTGTGGCGATGGTAAAATCACAGCAGATATTGCTAAATTCATTCCTAAAGGATCCATTTTAGGGATTGATTTATCGAATGCTATGTTGGAATGGGCAAAAAAACAATACCACCCTCAGGAATACCCAAATTTGTTTTTTAAAGAAGGAAGCTTTCTCGAAACAGGCATATCTGATCAATTTGACTTAATTGTCTCTTTTTGTGCATTGCAGCATTGCACAGATCAGAAGGGTTGGTAACAGGTGAATAAATTATAGACAAATATAGTCGAATATTATAAATTACCACTATGAAATTAAGTACATGGGCAAAAAAGAACGGAATCAGTTATAGAACTGCTTGGCGATGGTTTAAAAATGGGAAATTGCCAGTTATAGCAGAGCAAACAAAAACCGGCACCATTTTAATAAAGGAAAATCCAACCGGGTTAAATGCAGTGGCAATTTATGCAAGGGTTTCCTCTAGAGATCAAAAGAAAGATCTAGATCAGCAAATTTCTAGATTAGTGCAATATGCTAATGCCAAAGGCTTGGTTGTTGCTCAAACTATAACAGAAATAGGTTCAGGTTTAAATGGGCATCGTCCTAAACTTATGAAGCTTTTGAAAAATTCAAATATTCAGATTATTCTTGTTG
>JBFWPS010000298.1:0-2648 GCA_050249855.1 Gammaproteobacteria bacterium | reverse complement strand
AAAGTGGCTCTAAAAAGTTTTTTCCACCAAATAATTCAAATAATGTTTCAAAACGTTTTGGTAAACCTTTAATAAAGAAATGTAAATGTGTACCATGATATCGATTGATTAAATCAACTATGGATTCGGAACCTGAACTGTCCATGTCATTAACTCGAGATAAATCTAAAATAACATATTGGTTTTTTTTAAGGTCACCAAATTGCGATTTTAATTCAGAAATTTTATTGGCGGAAAGAAAATTAATATTTCCGTCTAATGATAAACGAATAATATTATCGTATGTTTGTGAAGAAAAATGTAGATTTGTTTTAGCAAGGCGCAATAAAACGATCAACATGGCAGCTGCAATACCAACTTGTACGCCTGCAATTAAATCAACTAGTACGATGACTAAGAAGGTTGCACCATAAATACCACCTTCAGTTTTAGAAGTACGCCAGTAATCTAAAAATTCTTTTACGTTAATCATAGATAGCGCAATATAAAATAAAACTCCAGCTAATACTGCAATAGGAATTTGACTCATAAAGGGTGCTAAAGCAAATACGGTTGCAAGTATTACTAATGAATGAACGATACTGGATAATCTCGTTTTAGCGCCCGCAGCAATATTTGTAACAGAACGAGCAATTACACCTGTAACGGCTATTCCTCCAACTAAAGAAACCGCCATGTTTCCAAGACCTTGACCAACGAGTTCTTGGTTAGAATCATGTTCATGTTCTTTTGTGATTTTATCAACGGCATTAGCAGATAATAAAGTTTCTAACGAGGCTAATAAATAAATGGTAAATGCACCGGCGAATAATTCCATCCAATTAAGATTACTTGGTAATTGTGGAATAACAATCGGTGGTAAGTAGCGTGGTATTTCACCTATTGTTTCAAGATGACCCATCGGTAATATATTTACAAGTAAAGTTGGGACAATCACTGCCATAAGCGGCGCTGGAATTTTAGTTGTTATCTTAGACCATGTGCGCATAATAACTAGTGTTAAAGCTACGATGAACAAAGGTACAAAATTGATATTTTCAGAATACTGAATCAGATGTGAAAATACGAAAAAAATATGTGATTGCTCTGGTGGTGGTAATCCAAAAGCACGCGGTAATTGACCTACTAATATAATAAGACCAATCCCTGCGGTAAAACCCGCAATTACTGGAATAGGGACAAACCGTGTGAACTTACCCAAACCAAATATACCACTTAATAACTGCATGAAGCCTGCAAGTAGCGTCATGATAATTAAACCTGACATTCCATGTGTTTCCACAATTGAGGCTAATAAAATAGACATAGCAGCGGCAGGTCCACTGACTGTCAAAGTTGTACCACCAAATAGAGCGCAGACTATACCTGTAACAATTGCGGTGATAATACTGGCTTCAGGTGTAACACCCGAAGCAAGACCGATAGCAAGCGTGAGTGGAATGGCAACGCAGGCAACAGTTATTCCTGCCATCACGTCATTCAAAATGGTTTTTTTATTAAATAAATTACGCCATTCTGGCAGTAGTGTGTGGATCCCCAAATCAAATTTATAACGGCGCCAAAGTGCTTTTTCCATAATTATTATTTTGTGGCTAATGGGAATGCCATTTTACTTTAGGTGTTAGACGTAGTCTAACTAAAGATTGAAATCCGTAGTTGTTAGATAATTGGTCAAAATGGGATAAAAGGGTGATAGCTTGTAAATCAGATTTTTAATCTAATTTATAAGTTTGTTATTTACAAAATTACGGTCATTATATAAATAAGATGGAAATTTTACAATTAGAATGTAATTTGGGAAGGAAAAATGCCAGAATTAAGCGTTCCAAGTAGGTTTGTGGGCCATAGAAGTAAAAATAGCGAGCATATACATCCTCAAAGTCTGCGGGGATTAAAGCATTTCCAAGAAGATTATCCAGAGGCGAAACTCATTTTATTATACCGTGGACGCGAGCGTATGATGAAAGATAATATTTTATGTATATCATGCGAGGAATTTTTAAAAAATTTATTACCTGACCAAGTTATTGTTAAATAAAAACCTTTTTATGAACCATTAATTCTCAAAAATAACTTTTACACGCTTTGAGATATTGCAAACAACTTGATAAGGACTCATGTTAGCTGCTTTTGCGACGATTTCGACGGGTAGGCTTTTGCCCCAGAGAATTACTGGGTCACCGATTTTCGCCCCCGGACACTGTCTTAAATCAACAGCAAGCATATCCATGGAAACTCGCCCAACAATGGATGCAGGCTTTTGATTAACTAAAACAGGGGTGTTATCTGCGGTCATTTGTGGGTAACCATCTGCATAACCACAGGCTACAATGCCTATAGGCATATCTTCAGGGCAAATCCAACGCCCTGTGTAACCAACTATTTCACCTGCTTTGATGGTTTTTACACTGATGAGTTCGGATTGCAAAGTCATCACTGGTTTTAAATTAAATTCAGGTCCAGTTTTATTCGCAAATGGTGAAATACCATAGAGCATAATACCGGGTCTAACCCAGTCTGCATGTGTTTGTGGCCAAGCAAGAATACCAGCAGAATTTGCTAAAGTTTTAGGTCCAGGTAAGTGTTTGGTTAATTCATTGAAACATAAAATTTGTTTTTCAGTAAAATGATTATCGATTTCATCAGCA
>JBFWPS010000297.1:0-2676 GCA_050249855.1 Gammaproteobacteria bacterium | reverse complement strand
AAATCATAGTTTGTACGGATACGAAAAGCACTCTTTTTTACTGAGCCGGGATAAGTTTCGCGTTGGAGGGATTTAATCTGATAAATTTCGGAAAATTTATAAATATGTTTTGTAACTGTGAAATTATAAGGATGATCTTCATGAACCCCATAACTATTAGCATAAGTTGCATAGAATTGTGCAAATAGGAGAAACAAACATGACATCAATAATTTTCGCATTGTATAACCCCTTAGTTTAAATGAGTGGAGATGCCAATATGATCACCACCGAAGAGCAGACTTTTGAATAACCGCAACTTTTATTGGACTTTGCGACGTAAATATATTTTTTACTTGCTTCGTAAAAAGCGGGGGCATGGTAAATCAGATTGATTAATTAATAAAGTATTTTCAAGGAGATGATGGCTATCGTTGATGCATTTTTTTCTGACTCCAGATAAAGAGCTATTGGTGACCAATAGCTACTGTTTTTGCTGTTGGCTGTGCTTTAGTTTCTTTATCGGAGTCTCTTAATCCTGAACCTGAGCATGTTGATCTTTTTGCCTGCATCTGATTTATAAAGCGTTTCACAAAAATAGCGAAAAGTGGTGTTGTAAATTGCGACACTTACTTCACATCTATGAAACAAGTCTCCAATGTGATTATTATCACTAAATTTGTATGGTCAAATCTATTATACCATGTCACACTTAAACTAATCGAACTGGGGTGTAGGCATTTTAGTTATGTATTTACTTTTTGATTTTGATGGAACGTTAGTAAATAGTTATGATTGTGTTATTGAAACAACCAATTTGTTGGCTGAGCAATTTAATTTAAGAAAGATCGAAAAACATGAAGTTGAACATCTCCGCAATCTTACATCTCGAGAAGTGATCAGTTTTTTGGGAGTTCCCTTTTACAAAATACCTTCGTTAATACGAGAAATTAGACGGCTTTTATACGATCAAATGGTAAATATTCAACCGGTTACCAATATTTCTACAGTATTGGAGACTTTTTATATGTCGGGATTCTCTCTTGGTATCTTAACTTCTAACTCGGTTGAAAATGTTCATATTTGGTTAGAGATGCATAAAATTCATCACTTGTTTCGTTTTATCCATGATGAATCCATTCATTTTTCTAAACGCTCTTTGCTGAAAAAGACTCTAAAGAAGTATAAAATTGATAAAACTAAAGTTTTTTACATCGGTGATGAAGCTCGAGATATTGAGGCGGCAAAAAGAAATAATATTCAGTCAATTGCAGTGACTTGGGGGTATAACTCGGAGAAGATCTTAGCACAGTATCAACCTACTTATCTTGTGAAACAACCAGAAGAACTGTTAACTATATGTTTACAAAATTTAGAGGCTCATGATTAAAAAATTTATATCATTTGTATTTCTACCCAATCCTGTCAAAGAGTTTTCAATTTCGACTAAGTGCGAATAGGTCGTTCCCTCCTACTCTAGGCTATAAACGAAGTCAAATCTATAAAGCGGGCATCTATAACTGTACGTGAACAATGGATTCATACTTAGTAGAAACTGAAACTCATTGGTGTTGGTTATCCTTTCGAATACGGTCTGTGGATAAGATAAAGATCTTTACTAGTCTAGAAAGATCTTTATCTTATCAATTTTTTAATAATCACTAATGACACGAGTTGGGCTGTCCTGTCATATCGCAGATAGGTGTATGATTCTCAATACAAAATTGATGTGTGGTTATTGGGCAGGGAGGAGTGGGCTCGCTTTGGAATATAGTTGCTAAGCATTCTCCTTGATTCTTAAAAATTAATGCTGATGGGCAATGCATCGTTTGTGATAAAGGAGTGCAAGCGAGTTTATCGAAATCCAGACAATGGGGGCTATTGGCTTCCCACTCATTATAAGGGATGCATGCACAATATCGGTAGATGTCAGAAAAACAACCATTTTCGTCAGGACCACAGAGAAAATATCGGTTGTTGCAATAACAAGGAGCAGTAACCATAAAATACAGGATTACGAATAGAGTCATTTTTTTCATTGTTATATTCCTTTTTGTTGGACAGTTTGTTTCCATTTTAAGATGAATATTTAACGATAATTTCCTTGTTCGTTAATTAGGGTCTGTTGACAATTCTACTATTGTCAACAGACTCTAGTTCATCTTTGATTTATTCGAGATGCAGTATCATTCTTTGTAGGCATAAAACTAGACTAGATTTATATGCAGGAGGATATGATTAATGTGAATGTCTCAATAAAACCTTGTATTTTTAACATAAAATATAAATTATTCATATACTTTATTTGAAATCCAATTGCCTCCATGCTTCGTACAAAATGACAGCAACTGCATTCGAAAGATTTAAGCTTCGATTATGTTCACGCATTGGAATATGGATCGATGTGAATTTTTGTAACAGTTCTTTAGGTAATCCATTGGATTCTGGTCCGAATAAAAAAAGGTCTTCTGAGGTATAGTGAATCTTTGAATAACACTTTTTAGCTTTAGCACTGCATGTATAAATAGTTTTTTGCTGATGCTGCAGAATAAATGTTTCCCAATTTTCATATTGAGAAATGCACGCCCATTCGTGATAGTCCAAGCCAGCACGCCGTAATGCTTTCTCCTGTAATGAAAAGCCTAGGGGATGTATTAAATGTAATTTTGCCCCTGTATTGGCGCATAGTCGAATGAT
>JBFWPS010000296.1:0-2725 GCA_050249855.1 Gammaproteobacteria bacterium | reverse complement strand
GAAACCAAAAATATTTAAATTGTGATTTAAAACGGAAGAAAATGAACTAAAAAATTTCTATTTTTATAAAGTGCTTTAAAAATGATTCATTTACAACTTGATTTTTTCAGCTCGCAACAGCCCCAATAAAAACATCAAACATGCTATTCGTTTATTACCATCCGTAAAAGGATGATCTTTAATAATGAAATAAAGTAGATGTGATGCTCGTTCTTCATATGTTTCATACAATGCTTTTCCATCAAATGTTTGCTCAATATTGCCGAGGATCCCTTCCAAAGCATTCTCTCTTTCATTACCAAAAAAAGCGGTTGCTTCTCTTCGTGCACTTAGATCAGACTTCAAAACTTTAATTGCCTGTAAAGCTTCGGCATAATTCAATGATCTTAATTCTTGATGCCTTTTTTCAGGTAATGCTAACTTACCTTCATCATAGGCTAATAATAAATGCCATGTCTTTGTATAACTGATAATAAGCTGAATTGTTTCAGCACCAATATCATCAACCAATTGATGTTGTATAAGTGTTTTTTGAAGCAATCTATAGATTGTTGTAGTTCTTTAATACCCTGCTCAGTAATGCGTTTTTTATGTACTGTATAACCCTTAATAATATGCTCTTTAAGGACATGCATTGCCCATTGTCGAAATTGAACACCTTCTTTCGAATTAACTCTATAGCCAAGAGAAATAATAACATCTAGATTATAATACGTAACTTGGTATGTTTTCCCGTCCACGGCAGTTGTTGCAAAATTTGCAACAACTGAATCTTTATCCAGCTCCTGCCCTTTGAATATATTCGTAAGATGTCGAGAAATAACGGATTTATCTCGGGCAAATAAGTCTGAAATTTGATTCAATGTAAGCCATACGGTATCATCTGTTAAATTAACACTCAGCTCAATATGACCATCTTTTGCCTTATAGATCACGACTTCTGACATAAAATAATTTTCCTATTTTTGCCAACACCTATATCTTGAAATAGACACAGAATAAACTTCACATTATACATTTTTTTGCCCAAAAAGATATATTTATTTAACAAACTAAAGCTGAAATTTTGAAGGCTTGATTCAATAAACTTAATTTCTCTGAAACAATGCACGATTTTGATTTACAACTGTTTCATTACACATAAATTCTAATGCATATGCTCGCGCTTTTTCACGAATTCGCTTTAAAGCCTCAGAACTTGTATTCACTAAATTAGATAAATAGGCTTGAAACTTCATTGGCTCTGTCAATGGAAAATCTGCACCAACTTCTTTTTCTAACAAATTTTTCCAAGGTGTTTGGTCACTAATCAAAACAGGGCAACCTGCTAATAAGGCTTCAAAAATAACATGTCCAAAACTCTCACCTAACGTAGGTAACAAAAAAACATCGTATTTTGATATAACTGCACAAACTTGATCATTTGGAATAACACCATGATAAGCAACCTTAACATGGTTAGGCAGTTTTTTTATTTGCATTTGACATGCTTCCCAATAAACTTGATCGTCAATAGGGCCATATAGATTAAAAGTAATTTTTCCTTTTAATTCTGAAATAATTTTTAATGCCATTAAAATATTTTTAATTGGTGCAATTCTTGAGACAGAAACAATATTTAATTCATTCAAGTTTTTTTCTGTATTAACTAATGGTAAATCTTGAATCGCATAGTTTGCAGGCAAATCAAGTGCGATTTTTATTTTAACACTCTGACCCATTATTTCTCGAATAACTTTCGCTTCTTCTTCTGTAGAAGCGTGCCATAATACATTTCTATAAAGATTAATTGTTTTCGCAATTTTAATAAAAAATTTTTTCTTTAGCGATTTAATATTCCTCGCTGCAGGAAACAATTCACCTTTAGGCGCGATAATAATCTTAACTGGGTAACGAAAAATATATTTCTGCAATAATAGTGGTAAAATACTGAAAAAAAATGAGAAAACACTATTAATATACCATATACCTTCTGAAGTACTTTTTAACACTTGCTTAAGAGTTTTTTTAGAGGAAACATAAAAAACTTTTGAATTACCATGCTGGTTCCATTCATCAACATGAATATTTTGATACGCGGTTTTTTCGCCTAAATCGTGATTTCTACATAAAATCGAAAATGAAAATTCCTGGCCTAAGGTCGATACTAAATTAACCAAGGTACGAAGCACACCACCACCATTAAACCCTGGCAAGTAATATTCTGTTAAAACAAGTACTTTCGACATGATTTCACCAAAAATTATTAAAAAACACTTCACATTATATCAAAAAATAAGTATTATGTTATATCGACATTTCAATCTTAATGTGGTGCTGCCATGAAAATTGCTAAGTAATAACAGATTTTGAACAAACCATAAAGTATTAAGTTTAATCATTATTTAGCATCTGCAGGTAAACCATGAATCTTCCCAAATCAGCGACCAAATTTATTTGGCATTTTATTAAATTGCAACCTCTTGCGTTCTTAGTTATTTTTGCAACAGCGCTTGTATGGTCCTTAAATGAAATGTTTTTTCCATATTTCTTAAAACTGTTTGTCAATGCACTCAGTGTTTACAAAGGACCTAAAAGCGAGGTTTATCATACCATTAGTTGGCCATTGATTGCTTTTGTCCTTTTTTGGATTGCAATGGAAGCCTCTATGCGAACACAATGGATCACGATCCTTTATACTTTCCCTAAATTACGGGCAAATATTCGTTTAAATGTATACAATTAC
>JBFWPS010000295.1:0-2728 GCA_050249855.1 Gammaproteobacteria bacterium | reverse complement strand
CAGCATGAATAGCAGACATTTCCATTCCCACTAAACTAAACAAAATCGCGGTAAGAAATGCAAGGCTATGCCAATTAGTTAAATTAGGCAGAAAAGAATGCAATGAAAAATCAATTTGAATGATATTTTTTTTAAAGATCCAAACAGCCCCCAAGATAATAATAAAGAGCATAGGAATAATTGTCCCCGCGATAGCAGACACACTACTCATCAAACTAGAAATTTTCATGCCAAAAACATTAACTAATGTTGCAATCCAAAAAAAAGAAATGATAATGCTTAACATGAAAACTTTATTGTTTACTAAATCAGGATTAATTAAATAAGCTAAGAGACCGGCGATAAAAGCAAGTGCGGTTGGATACCAAACAACATTGTAAATCCATTGCAGCCATATCGCTAAAAACGCAGCACGTTTTCCAAAAGCTTCGCGTACCCATACGTAAACACCACCGGTATTAGGCCAGCCAGTTGCTAACTCTGCACTTACAAGCGCAGAAGGAATGAAAAAAATCAGTGCGCAGACTAGATAATAAAAGACGAGTGAAAAACCATATTCAGCGCTGATTGCAAGACTTCGTAGGTTATCAACAGCAATGACGTTGATCATTACAAGAGAAAACACACTTAAAACGCGTCGATTAGTCATTGCATCTATGCCTCTATACTTAAGATTTTTAGAACACCACAGGGTGCTGCTAGAAGGATCAATTGTCAACAGTGCTTTGAAAATATTGAAATAGATATTGACAAAGATTTAAATTCACTGATAATGATAATCATTATCATTTGAGATGCTTATAGATATTTTTTACACTATAAATTACAATGTTCGGATCAAAATTTAATCGTGTTGAGTGTGTTTATATCTAAATTAGCATGATTTGGATAAAACAAACTTAAATTGGGAGCAAAAAAATGTTAACGCATAGAAATAATCAAGATCGTGATACTGGTGGTGGAACAAGTCGTTTCACGTGGCTTATTTTATCCTTTCAAATTGCGATCACATCGCTTTTTCTTTTATTTCAGTGGTTAGCAGAAGTATCAGTCGATCGATTTATGTTAAATAAAGCGGTGGGGTTTGTATTAGGTAAACCCTTACAAGAAAATTATGATATGACAAATGGTTCAACCAATACGACATTTTATATTCTAAGTTTGTTGTCTTTAACTGTGGTTGCAATACCTATGCTCATTACCATGGTTTATCATTGGCATTTTGTGCCTCGTCACGAACATACACATGATCATGATATAGCACCAGTCTACAATCCTGGTTTAAGACAAGATTTATTAAATTTGCGTCATCGCATAGGACGTTTTCTTCATCGATTTGAAACGCCTTTAGAACTTTTGGGGTTTTTAATCACTTTTGGATTTTTCGATGCAACTTCAGTTTATGTGTTTCTACTAGATTATAAAAATAAAATAGGAACAATAGGAAGAAGTATTATCGCCGCGATTTGTGCAGTCACAAGCATGTGGGGAAACTCCAGATTTCATGGTCATTATTTACATGAACGTTTTAATTTAAGAGAAATGTGGAATCGAATGCCATTTTGGAAAAAAATGGTTGCATTATGGTCTGGGATAGCGGTTTTAGTTGGGCATGGTTTTGAAGGGTTTGCCGATGTTACATATTTTGCAGGATTATTTAATATTAGTTCTGATTTAGTCAAAAGTATAGTTTATTCATTTGCTGGCATCGCTGCGATATTTGTCATGCTTGTAGAAGGTAGGACTGAAGGTATCACGATGTTTCGAACTTTTTCAAATCGAATTAATGTTAGTAGAACGGCGTATGTTGTCATGTTACCTGCAGGTTTGTTACATGGTTTAATGTCAACGTTAGGTATATTAATGCTATTAGATGGCATATCACAATTAGCATTTAGTGAAAGTATTGCAACAAAAATTGATAGTTTATTTGAACGTTTAGGTTTAATTTTATTTCTATATTTAACATTAGGTTTGGAAAATGCACTTGGTTATTATACTTCTATATTACCTTGTGCTGATTTAGCCATTAATGATTTTAAAAAGTTTTTAAATGAAAATGAGACAATTTTGCTAATTCGATATGAGATAGGTTTCATGTTATCGCCTGCAAGAGATAAAATGTCTGAACTCTTAGATAGAGTTTTAGAATTTTTTAGAGGAGACAGAACTGAATCAATGCAATGGTTAGTTGATATCATTCAGGATTTAAAAAAACGCTTACTATTGGCCGGCGATAAAATAACATGTGGTTTGTTGAGGCATTCATTATTTAGTTCAGTATCAAAAGCTGAAGAGCCAGGGGCATTTACATACAGGGAAGGAGTTCCTTTGACCGATACAAGGGGAGAGGAAGACCCTGCAGACTTAACCGGTATTATTTTTCAACGAGGATCAAGATGAAGAAAAATATAATCTGGCAAAACATACCTTCAGCATTTGAAACACAAGCTGGCAATATTCATCTTCTTCGTTTAGTTATTCCAGAAATGGTTTCGCAGTACGATGTGTTTTGGAAAATATTGACACTTGAAGAGCAAGCACGCGCAGAGCGATTTAAATTTGATGAAGATAGAGTACGTTGTGTTTTAGCAAGAGGTGGTTTACGCTATATTTTAAGTCGATTTATATCAAAAGAACCTGATTTAATCTATTTTGATAGCACGCGATATGGCAAATTGTTTTTGCCAGAAGAAGAAAATAATTTGGATTTAGAATTTAATATTTC
>JBFWPS010000294.1:0-2729 GCA_050249855.1 Gammaproteobacteria bacterium | reverse complement strand
TTCATTCGCTTGTCTTTGCTTCAGTAATTCAGAATGTTTTTGATTTGCTGTACATTCCAAAATATAAAATGGAATTTTCATTTTGTGAGTAAGATTAATAAACAAATCGCGATGTGCTTTTGAAAGGAAAGTGGCATCAACGATAACGGAATATCCTGCCTGTAAAATATGCTTAGCTAAATCACGTAAGTGAAGATAGGTTTTTTCTGTCATATCAGGATGATATAGATCGGCATATAAACCAGATTGAGTTTTTGCATGACGTTCTAAACCTGCTAGGCGTTTTCTTTCTATATCTGAGCGTATTTGAATGGCACCTGTTTGTAGTGCAACTTTTTTTGCGGCTGTTGTTTTTCCCGTTGCAGCTAATCCATGTGTAATAATTAAAAATGGTTCGGATTGTTTCATATAGTTTTCTGCAAGCGCAATATATTTTTGAAAACGATTCCATGTTTCAGTTTTTTTGGCTTCATCTAAATTTTTATCTTGATATTGAAATAAATTAACTTTCGCACGTACCATGGCTCTATAAGCGCAATAATAGGGTAAAATATTTAAACCTTCGTAATCTCCGGTGATTTCTAAATAGTTATTTAATAGAAGGTTTTCAAACTCAAATTGTTTTTGATCTCGTAAATCCATTAATAAAAAAGCTATATCTGCCATGGTGTCTGTCCAACGGAATGGTTCATTAAACTCAATGCAGTCAAAAATCACAGGAATATCATTAATTAATGCGATATTTCCCAGGTGTATATCACCATGACATGCTCGTATAAAACCTTCATTTTTTCGGTTGATCAAAACATCATGCCATTTTTCCCATTGGCTTTGAGCCCACGTTTGAAGCTGATCTATTTTAATTAAACCGTCTTTTGAATGAAGCAATGGTCTTATTTGATCAAAATTTTGTATAACCGGTTCATGAACTTGTTCAACGGTGCCAAGTTCAGGGGGCGATTGACGATCTGCTTTTAAATGAAAATTGGCTAATATTTCGCTGATATCTTCCATATATTGTAATTTTAATTTTCCATGTTTAGCGAGTTCATCAAATAACATAGATTGGGGGAACTCAACAAGTTTTAATGCATATTCAATTGGTACACCTGTCCCATTTAATTCTGGATGACTTTCAGAACCCGTGATAGGAATGACTTCTAAGTAGATATCCCCTGCCAAGACGCGATTAAATTTTAATTCTCGTTCACAATAATATTTTCGGTCGCTTAGCTTACTAAAATCTAGAAATCCAAAATTAACAGGCTTTTTTATTTTGTAGGCATAAGAACCAGTCAAAATAACCCATGACAAAATAGTTTCAATCACTTTGAAATATTGAACAGGATGCGGATAAAGTTTGGGATTTTGTAAATTTTGGATTAAGCTATGGCTCATGAAAAACTCCTGAAGTGATTTTATGTCCAAACTAAGACTGATTGTTTTAATCTCCGGCCATGGAAGTAATTTACAAGCTATCATTGATGCAATTGCAAATCGAATGCTCAATGCAGAAATCATGCTGGTTATATCCAACCGCGCAGATGCTTATGGTCTTCTACGAGCAAAACAAGCGGGCATTATGACAGAAGTTGTATCGGTAAAACAGCTCTCAGATAGACAAAAATTTGATGAGGCTTTGATAAAATTGATTGAACCTTTTACACCTGATTTAGTATTGCTTGCTGGTTTCATGCATATTCTTCCCTCGGAATTTGTTAGACATTTTGCTGGTAAAATTCTCAATATTCATCCTTCTTTACTCCCTAAATATCCAGGTTTACATACACACAGACAAGTGTTAGCGGCAGGTGATAAAGAACATGGATGTACGGTGCATTATGTAACGGAAGATTTAGATGCTGGTCCAATTATCGCACAAGAGAAATGTGAAGTTTTACCAAATGATACAGAAGATATGCTACGTGAAAGAGTTTTAAAATTAGAGCATCAATTATATGTGAAAGTTTTGCAAACGATGGGGGCACGTCTTGAATCGTAGCTTTTTTCACGACCTGACCCCGCAATAATAGGCTCAGGTCGTGAAAAAAGCTACGATTCAAGACGTGCCCCCATCGTTTTGTTGCAAAGAAAAATAATGTATATATGATTATACAAAAATTGGAATGTATGAAATTCTAGATATTAAAATTCTTAAACTTTGCAATAGTTAGTAAACAATCTGCTTTGTCAATAGCGAGACATAATATGTACAAAGAATTCAAAAATGATTTGATGGCAAGTATTGTGGTATTCCTTGTTGCTTTACCATTGTGCCTTGGTATTGCATTAGCATCCGGCGCGCCTTTTTTCTCAGGCATTATTGCGGGGATTATTGGTGGCATTATAGTTGGTATGGCCAGTGGTTCACCATTAGGTGTTAGTGGACCTGCAGCAGGATTAGCTGTGATTGTATTAATGGCTATCAACACATTAGGCTCTTGGAACGCGTTTTTACTAGTTGTTGTTCTAGCCGGTATTTTTCAAATTATTATGGGTTATGCAAAAGCTGGATTTGTTGCTTATTTTTTTCCTTCTTCGGTGATAAAAGGGATGCTTGCAGGGATAGGTTTATTGATTATATTAAAACAGATCCCTCACGCACTAGGATATGATATTGCTGACCTTTCAGAGTTTCAAGCAGATGGTGAAACTACATTGGCATCTATTAGTCATGCTTTGAATTCTTTTACACCAGGCGTCATTTTAATTTCAACTTTGTCATTAGC
>JBFWPS010000293.1:0-2729 GCA_050249855.1 Gammaproteobacteria bacterium | reverse complement strand
TGTGGCGTTGATGATAATATTCCACTGCAAGATGGCACAACACCTATAATGATGGCAGCACACGAAGGTGAAGTACCAGCTGTAAAACTTCATTTGGCAAATAAGGCTGATACGACATTAACAAGAGAAGATGGAATGACAGCATTAGCACTTGCATACCATTTTCAACATAAGACAACTGTTTTAGCATTCCTAAAACACAGTCTAGATGATAAAGTAATGACTGTTGTTGATTTTAGGGTTGTTACCGTACTACTTAATTCTGAAACGAAAACTAATTTAAATATTTTCGTACCAGAAACGATTGATAACCCAGATACGTTAAATCAACCTTCTAGTTCTACATATGTTGAATCTAGTAGAGTAAGTCAATCAGGATTTGCTTATCTACGTGCACAAGGTTTCACAAAAGATGAAATTAGAAACATGCAAAGAGCAAATGGGTTTGATGAGCCACCTCAACCGATAGAAGTCTTAGAACCAACAATACCTAAGTGGTTTGGAGGCATTTTATCAACTGAATCAGAGGGTGTTATGCCAATGCAAGATACGACCACGCCCAATTGCTATGTTTATTTACCTAATAATACGCTGATGAAACAAGGTTGCAACGATGTAACTAGATTTCAAACTATTGCTACTAAATATTGTGCTCGTAGAGGCGAACAAGGATTAAAAAAATTAAAAAATGAATATTCTATCTATGTAACAATCAATGAGAAATCACGTAAAGTTACGCTAACTCATGAGTTGAAAATTACATCGTCAGGCAATAGACAAACGGAAGGTCTTTTTTCATCAAAAATGGCACGTATTCTTTGTTTCAAAGTAGTAGCTGATGATAAAAGAAGTTCACTGTATGTAGGTTGTCTATTTTTAAAAGAAGGTTTACACAATAAACACGAAGTAGTGAAGCTTTTAAAAAATCCAAAACAGATTCAAATTGATATTAGTTACGATTCAAGACGTGATCCTGAGCACGCGATCTCTCAAACAAACATAAACAGGCCAACCTTTTAAATTCATACCAGAAAAGGGTGACCAATGGCATTTGGTTTGTAAATTGGCGTCTGATACTAATTTTTCCATCTCTAAATCAACTAAAACAAAATCATTTGTTTCAGGTAAATTAAAAATTTCACGTGGACGAGTTGAAGTTAGTGAAACAATTTTTTCTAAAGGAAGTAAACCTTCATGATAAGCCGTAATTAATAACGGTAGCATTGTTTCGATACCAGGCACACCAGATGGGCATTCACCATACGGCTTTGATTTTTCATCTAAAGTATGCGGTGCATGATCAGAACCTATTGTATCAATCACATTATCATGAATCGCTTGCCATAGTGCATCTTGATCCTGTTTTTCACGTAAAGGTGGATTCATGAGTGCTCTACCTTTTAATCGTTCATAAAAACTCGTGTTTAAAAAAAGATGATGGGGAGATGTTTCTGCATAAACTAACAGACCATCTTGTTTGGCTTTTTTAATTAGCTCCATCTCATCTTGAGTACTAGTATGCAACAAATATAACTTGACACTATATAATTTAGATAAATAAATCGCTTTTTCTACTGCGCGTGCTGCAACTTCTCGATTACGAATTTCAGAATGAATCGAATAATCTGTTTTTCCTGTAAATAATTTTTTTCTTTCTTGCATTAAGTGTTCATCTTCTGCATGAACGGCAATAAGTAAATTAAATTTAGAGGCAATTGCAAAAATAGCATGTAAACTACTATTGTCATCGATGACTAAATTACCTGTACTACATCCCATAAATACTTTAATACCAATGATTTGATCTTGAACTCTATGTATTTGATCAAAATGTTGCTTGTCTGCGCCAAAAAATAATTCGTAACGTAACGGTATATCCACTTCTTTTAGTTGTTGATCAATGATTTGTTTCTTTTCTTGTAATATTTCTTTCGTTACAGTCGGAGGAATAGTATTTGGCATATCAAATACCATGGTATAACCACCAGCGATCGCTGCTTTTGCAGCCGTACGCCAATCTTCTTTGTGTTCAAGACCAGGGGTTCTAAAATGCACGTGTGGATCAATTAAACCAGGGAATATAGTGAGTTTTGAGGCATCAATGGTCTCATTTTGATTGGAAGATACGCTAAGATCTTTTAATTCACCTGAAATTGATTTTGCGTTTTTAAATGTAAGCATAATCCCCCTCACCCCAACCCTCTCCCCCAACAAGTTGGGGGAGAGGGAGTTAATTGTTCTTTAACCATAAAACGCCAACAACTCATCGCTATCGAAATTCTTCTCACAAAACTTACAATTTAATAACACATGTTTTGCCCATTGAAGTACATTAAAAAAACTCTCAACTGGTTCTGAACGACTGATGCAATTTTTATTAGGACAAATAAAAACGTTATGAATAGCTTGAGGTAATTTACTTTCAATTTTTCTTTCTACTTTGTAATTTTTAATCACATTAATTGTTGCATCGGGAGCAAATAAAGTAATTTGATCAGCTTCATCTTGTGTGATAATTTTATTTTCAATTTTAATAATATCTTTTGATTTCAATCGTTTACTTTTTAAATGTAAACCGATAGTCATTTGATGATTGGTTTCAGCTAATTTCAGTAAGCGAATAATTCTAAGGGCAAGACCGGATTTTATGTGATCAATCACGGTACCTTCATAAATAGCTGAAACTGATAATGTTTGTTCCATCATATCTCCTAGTTAACTGAGATCAA
>JBFWPS010000292.1:0-2731 GCA_050249855.1 Gammaproteobacteria bacterium | reverse complement strand
TAACAGGTGGGTATTAACTATGGTTCGTGCAAAGTTAAAAATCATACTTTTTATTCTATTTATTGTTGTTGCGGCGTCCATTTCAATCAATATGATGGTTACTATTTATAGGTTACCAGATGGTGTAGGCTGGAGTCTGGTTATTACACAAAATTGGCTCTTTGGGGAAGTTTACTTGCTTTTAGTTTTAGCATCAATAAGTAATCTGATAGTTGTATTTTTTGAATTTATTTTTAAAGAAAAAATAAAAAATATAAATTTTTTGTTACGACTATGCATGACATTATTTATTTGCTTAATTTTAAGTTTGTATTTTGATTTTTTAAAAGTGAGCTAGTGATTAAAGGAATAATTTTACCTGTGTCATTGAACGCAAGCTTCAAAACGAGAGTTAAGCACCGCTCTACTTTTGCATGGCTTTATAGAGAAATTGTGTAAGAATTAATTATGTATTTGGAAATTTCATGATTAATTTAAACCCAGATTTTCAGCCGTTAATGTACGCGGGTGGTTTGTATGATAGTGACACCAAGCTGATTCGCTTCGGTGCCAGAGATTATGATCCAACGATTGGAAGATGGACGACGAAGGACCCGATTGGGCTAGCGGGAGGACTCAATCAGTATGATTATGGAGCGGGAAATCCGATGACGTTGGTTGATCCGAGTGGTAATAATCCGCTTGTATTATTTGGATTGCTATTTTTCAGCCCCACATCACTAGAAACACAGGGCACTGCTGCAATGGAGAAAGTTTCAGCTGGGCTAAATGTATTAACGATGGGGTTTGGTCGATTGTTATCAGGCCCTGTGGCTACGACAGCAGTTTCTGAGATTCCTTTGATTTATTCAAAACATGCCTTAGAAAGAATGGTAAAATACGAAATTAATGAGAATATGGTCGAGACTGCAATTAGAAAGGGAACTTCGTTTTACAATGCCAAAGGAGACTCTTTTAACTATATTCTGAGGGATGGTTTTGCGAGTGGTGAGTCACTGTTAGTTGGGCGAGGTAGATTATCTGGTCAAATAACAACTGTTACAAAAGATAGTTATAAAAAACTTTTAAAATCAAGATTTACCCCATTAGATTAAGGATAATTATGGATGCTCTTGTTATAAATAAATTTGTATCGTTACTAAAAAATATTGTCGATAAGGAAGGTGATGTGACAATTGAAGTTGATCATTATATATTTAGCTATAGAAAAAATAAAGAAATTGATGAGATAAGTAATCAACAAATTGCTGAAGTCTTTGCTGAACTTGCTTATTACCTAGATTATTACGTATTTGATGAAAAAAAAAGGTCTGAAGATCGGTCTTTTTATGGCAATGAAAAACTTAAGCAAGAAGTTAATGATGCATTGGTAAAAATTGAGAAACTAAGAATTAAGGAATTATAATGAAAAACTCTACCTGTGCCATCGAACACAAGTTTCAATTCGAGAATTAAACACTAAGCTACTTCTGCATGGCTTTATAGAGAAATTGTGCAAGAATTAGTTATGAATACGGAAATATTATGGATGACATGAACCCAGATTTTCAGCCGTTAATGTACGCGGGTGGTTTGTATGATGCGGATACGAAACTGATAAGATTCGGTGCTAGGGATTATGATCCGACTATTGGCAGATGGACGACGAAGGACCCTATTGGGTTTGAAGACGATTTAAATCGTTATGCCTACTGTGGCGGTAATCACATGAGCTGTACAGACCCAACTGGTGAGTTCGGTATTTGGGGTGCAGCTTTTGGTGCAGCGGTTGAGATAGCAGTTCAAGCTCATGCCTTACAAGCCGCTGGAAAAGATGTATATGATTATCAAAACTATGATGTGGCTAATATTATCATGTCTGGCGCTGTATCAGCAATTGCACCGGGATGGCTGAAGGTTGGCAAGACAGGAGTTTCCGCTCTTCAAACTGCTGCAAAAGTTACTGCTCGATTAAGACTTCCAGCAGGACTTAAATATGCTTCACACCTCCAATCTAAAAGGGCCGCCGAGCTTATCAAGTTTGGGAAAATTACTGGTATACAACTTACTTACCAAGGTGGTAAATATGGATTTAAGAGATTAAATAATCAAATGTGCGAAATGAATGGGACTCAGCAATGACAAAGTATTGGATTTATTTAATAGGTGTTTTAATTCTAGGTTTAAGTCATGAGTTTTTGAAAACAAATCTTAATTCCTATGCTTTCGTTGGAGTCGGTATCACATATCTTTTGGGTGTAAATTATTTAGCTCACAAATTTGGAAAAGATAAAGACATTGAAGATTAGCTTCTGCTGATCGAACTCACAACTCCACTGTAGATGGACGACTAAGGACCCGATTGGGTTTGCTGGTGGTGATACGAATCTTTATGCTTACGTCGGGGGAAATTCTATGAGTTATAATGATCCTAGTGGGTTGAAAACAGTAATCAGGCAGTATGGTAACAATGCTGGTCATATCGCAATATCTGTAGATAACTCACCATTTTTTGGATTTTATCCAAGTGGAAATGTTTTATATTCATCTGGTATAATAAAAAATGATTCTTTAAGAACTGACGTTGAGCGGGATGTTGTTTTGAATACAACACCTGAGCAAGAAAGAGCAATTTTGAAAGCCATTTTAAACAATAAAGGAAAACCTTATTCATTGGCAGGACCTAATTGTGCGACAAGGGCCTCTCAGGCCTTAAAAGAAGGTGGAATAGATAGCAATACTAGTCCTATAC
>JBFWPS010000291.1:0-2734 GCA_050249855.1 Gammaproteobacteria bacterium | reverse complement strand
AACGTATTTCCGCAAGTCAAGTTGCTATTTTATCTGTTTTAGAACCGGTAACAACACTTGTTGTTGGAATGTTGTTTATGCATGAATCCTCTTCTATTTTACAAATTCTAGGGGTTTTTTTATTATTATTTAGTGCCGTTATGATTCAAATGGTTTCGCAACCTAATCAAATCGTTATTGAGTCATAATATTTTATTTTTTTAGATGTGATTATTAATCCCTTAGCTGTTGAAAAATTAGTCATGCCTTGCTTTCAAACCCGTAAGTATTTCTTCGATTTAACAACACCTCCTTCATGTAAAATATATCCATTTTTGTTCAACACATTTAGGTATTAATTCATTTTTAATATAACTAACATCATCATTTGTATAATGGTATTTTGATTTAAGAAATTCTAAGATACTTTTTAGTGTAAAGGATCCATTGAACAATGACATTACCTCAAAAAAACCTTCAGATAGTTTAAATACTTTAATCATACCATTTGCAGAAATCAGGTATGAACATAGCTCCTGTTGAACCTCATCCTGACTAACTTTTGTAGATGACTCTAGAATTTTCAATAATTTTTCAGGGTCATATTGATAAGTCTGTATATATACCGTTGGATATAAAATTGGCTTGTGATTAGATTCGATTTTTTTGCATTGAACCTCATATATAGGCATAAGATTAAGTTTAGCTTTTAATTTTAACACTAAATAATTTGTTAAATCATAAACAAATCTAGGCAAGATAGAATTGGGAATATTTTCAAGAAAATATTCTCCAATTCTCAGATTATAAGCGAACAAAGACTCACTAGGTGACTTTGGTAATAGTTCATATGCTCTCTCAAAAAATTTAAAAAATTCCTCATAATAATGCAAAAACAACAAGCCATAGTTTCGCAATATGGAACCAAGTAATTTATATTTCAAACTTTCACTAAAACTTTCTACTTCGGACTTATCTAACCTTATAAGAGATAATTTTTCATTTGGCTGAAGTTTGAAATCATTTAATGCGAGTTCTGCGTTTATATAAAATAAATCTCTAAAGTTTTTGTTTGTATAAAGTCGGCATAAAACACTATTAAAATCATCTATCATGCTATTTCCTCAAATTTAATATAGGCATTTCATTTTTCGAACTCACATTTTCATCTGATGAAGATGTGGTTTTTTTGGGTGTTTCCCAGATGAATAAACTTGATGAATTTTCTATATCAACGTGCGATAAACAATCTACATCACTACAATCACCACCGCGACACGGCACATAGCAATGACTACATCCAGAACAGCTTTCAAAACTTTTTGGCATGATTACTTTTTTTGAATCTGTTTTCTCATCACCACATTCTAATGAGCAACCTTTACAACCTGAAAATCCACAGCTTTCTTTATTTTCATTATAACTATCCTGTGAACTTAAAACTTCAAACTTAAATTTATTTATAGTCATATTATCTTCCTTTTTTTATTGTTACATATAATATGTTAGCCATATAAAATATTTTTTTAACTCGTAAATATACTAGAATTTTATAAGGCCCAATGAAAACAACTTTTGAAACATGTTAACAAATAGAATCTTGTCCACAACCGTGCTTACATCATAATCTACAAAAAGTTTTTTTATCGTATTCACACCATCACATTTTTTTAACAATCGTTCAGTTTGATCATTTATTTTGATTACGCCTGAATCATAATTTTTCAGCATCGGACGAAATAAATATATTTCTCCAGCCAAGGTTTTATAAAAGGCTTCTTGGGTTTTTTTAGAATTTTTACTATCATAAAATATGAATATGGGCTTGTCGTTTTCATGGACAACCCGACTGGTGTCCCATAAAACAACGGATTTTGCTAAAACCTTTTCAAAATATAATTTATCAATGCTTTTAGCGTCTATCATAGAAGGATTTTGTATTTTTATGTAATTAAGATATAATTCATTTATTTGATCTTGTGTAAGATCATTTTGATAATTTTCCGCAACAAAACAATTTATTACGCTGCTATCTCTTACATTTTCTAAATCGTCTTCAAAAACCTGGAGTATTTTTGACTTGAGAGAAAACTTACTTAGTTTTTTAAATAAAGTACTTCTATACAACAGGTTTTTTATAACTTTAAATAAAAAACCACCGTCAAATAGATTTTCAACATCATTCACCATTTTTTTTATCATACTGAGTTGATAATTTGATTTGGCTTGTTCAAACAGACCTAGCAAATAATTGCTAATTATCTCGGTTGGCATCTGTATTTTGACCACGTCTAAAGCAGCTTTATTAATAGCTTCAACTGCTAGTGGATTTTTCAAAATGTAAAGAAGTTTTTCAGATAAGTCGTTTAAATTTTTCGGATCAGTTAAAATTATATTTTTAAAATCTACCAGCTTATTTTTAAGCCAAAATTTTTCATAAATTTCTCTTGAAAGCAAAAGACATTTTCCATGAAATAATACCTCCGTTGGAACACTTGGCGCATGGCAAGTAACTGAAAAATCTCTTTCTAAAAAGCAAATTACTGTACATGCTTTAATAAACGACCCTATATGCCAATGCGGAATATAAGGCAATAGCCATGTTCTATCTAAGATATTGTTCTCTTTAAAAAGTAATATTAATTTTCTTAAATTATATTCAGGACCTTGAATTAAACCCACTAAATTAAATTTTGCACCGTTTTTCTTAAGATCTCCTAAAGCTTTCACAAGATCAAAATGACCTTTCATTTCA
>JBFWPS010000290.1:0-2758 GCA_050249855.1 Gammaproteobacteria bacterium | reverse complement strand
TTTATTAGATTTAGCCGCACCAAAAGAAATTCAAGACCTTGTATAAAATTCCTAAAGAATATAGGCACTGAGTTTTCACACGCCTATCTCATGAACATAATCTATACTGAAATTATACCCCTACATTTATTAGATTTAGCCGCACCAAAAGAAATTCAAGACCTTGTATAAAATTCCTAAAGAATATAGGCACTGAGTTTTCACACGCCTATCTCATGAACATAATCTATACTGAAATTATACCCCTACATTCACGGAGCAATTTTGTCATGTCTAAAATGATAGAATCTATGGATAGTATTACCGCCGAGCACTATTTTAAGGAAATTGTGCTTGCAAAACATCCTTCCTATCGACTGAAAACAGTACGAGAGTTGTTTGAGCTTGCTCAAATTATATCTGAAGAAAGTGGTATATTTAATGAGATTGAACATTTACTCGAAACGGTCATTAAGTTTAATAAAAAAACCACGTTAGGCATAACAAGTGAACTTCGAAGGTTAGATTTAACAGCTTTGCAACGTAAGAAGATATTAAAAACCACGGAAACACAGTTTATTCATTCTAAACATTATTTTGAAATGTTAAATCAATGGAAAGATAAAAGTAAAAAACAAAAAGCGCAGTTAGTAATATTTAAAGCAACAATCGCTTATTGTAAAAAAATCGTTAAAGATCGTCTAAAAGCTTTAAGAATTCATAAAGATCCAATTTACCGAACCTATCGCAGATTAAAAATGAAATGGTAAGTTTCAGTTGAAGAAAGTTTCCCAAAAATCATCGCTTTTTTTCAGTTTTTATAGTACATTTTCTCACATTTATTAACTATGGGAGAAAATTACATGCAAGAATTGATCCAGATTGCGCAAAAAATAGCAGACAGGGGACGTGGTATTTTAGCGGCGGATGAAAGTCACGGTACGATTGAGAAACGATTTGCAACGATCAATGTTACCAATAATGAAGAAAATAGACGCGCTTATCGTGATATGTTGTTTAGAACAAAAGGATTGGGTCAATATATTTGTGGTGTCATTTTATTTGAAGAAACGTTGACACAAAAATCACACGATGGTGTTTTGTTTCCAGAATTGTTAAAAAGTCAAAAAATGATCCCGGGTATTAAAGTCGATAAAGGATTGATTCCTTTAGAAAATAGTTTGAATGAAAAAGTTACGCAAGGTTTAGATGGATTACCTGAAAGATTAGAAGTTTATAAACAACAAGGTGCTCAATTTGCAAAATGGCGCGCTACATTTGATATTGATGATGTTCGTCCAAGCTTATTAGCGATTCGTGCGAATGCAGAAAATTTAGCGCGTTATGCTGCAATCTGTCAAGCACAAGGTATTGTCCCGATTGTTGAACCAGAATTATTAATGGATGGAAGTAATACAATTGAGCGTTGTGAAGAAGCAACAGAAATGGTTTTACATAAAGTATTTAATGCTTTATTTAAAAATAAAGTTTGTCTAGAAGGAATGGTGTTAAAACCTAGCATGGTCATTAGCGGTAAGCAATGTGCGAAACAAGCGAATGTAGAAGCAGTCGCAGATGCAACAGTTAGAATTTTATTACGTACAGTTCCTGCTGCAGTACCAACCATTAATTTTCTTTCTGGTGGACAAAGTGCTGAAGTCGCAACCGCACATTTAAATGCAATGCATGCGCGTCATCCACACTTACCATGGAATTTAAGTTTTTCATATGGACGTGCATTGCAAGATCCTGCGTTAAAAGCATGGCAAGGCAAAGCTGAAAATGTTGAAGCTGCACAAGCACAATTATTAAAACGCGCAAAATTAAATTCACATGCTTGTATGGGTGAGTATAATTCTGGGATGGAATAGTAGTAGAACTTGTGGTGGATTACAGCGCTTTGCGTCTAATTCACCCTACAATTTTAATCTCCCTCTCCCCCAACTTGTTGGGGGAGAGGGAGAGTGAAATAATTACCCGCTCATT
Source organism: Gammaproteobacteria bacterium (assembly GCA_050249855.1). GTDB lineage: Bacteria > Pseudomonadota > Gammaproteobacteria > JBGSLN01 > JBGSLN01 > JBFWPS01. The sequence continues at coordinate 793 of JBFWPS010000290.1, read as the reverse complement.
TGCTAGTTAGCATTCAGGTGGATGTGCGGGCTGCCCAGCTATTTCTGCAAAGTCTGATCTAACTTCAGGATGCTTTTGTTCAATAAACATGATTAGCGTACGAATATAACCATCAGCACCGATTAAAGGAATTTTTTTGAGTTTGGTATAGATACTTTGAACCTTACTGGTTCCACTACCATCATGAATGAGTTCTATCTTTGTAACATGATGACGATTCCAACGCATCGTGAGAAGACGTTTAACTGTCGAATTATCTCCAGTATAATCTCGCAGGATGGCACGAATTCTATCTTCATCGTTGGTGTATTGAGCATCACTCCAAATAGCTTCTATTCGAGTAACATAGTATTGCTGAGTAGCAGTATATTCTGGAGTGGTTTTTTTTCTTTTTGAAGAATTATGTTAAGTACTGAACCTGTTGCTATAAAGTTTGAAGGTATGTATTTATCGTAGAAACATAATAAAACCTCTAAATAATTAATATGCACAAATTGTACAAAAACAGTTCAGCAAAATCAAACGTATTCCAATCAAAATTCCCATGACGATCAAGTCTGTTTGCAAAGCCTTATATGCTAGTTATAACAGGAGGAGTATTATAGGCTATTTAATCAGCAGACAGCTCTTACAGGGGAAGCCAGACCTAAGAGACATAAGCTAAGTAAACAAACCGATACAGGGAGTGTTGAAAACCAAAGACTATCTAATTGAAATCAGTTAAAATGGAAAAAATTTTATGAAGGAGCGAAGGATGCATCAAATAGAGATGGTTAGTTTAAATGATTTAGTT
>JBFWPS010000289.1:0-2779 GCA_050249855.1 Gammaproteobacteria bacterium | reverse complement strand
CAACACCACAACGAACCGCCATAGCGGATAAAGAATATGAAGCTTTGGGTGTATCTTTAGTATTACACCCAGAAAATCCTTATGTTCCAACAACACACTTTAATATTCGGTTTTTTTATTCAATGTCAGAAGATGAGAAACCTATTTGGTGGTTTGGTGGTGGTTTTGATTTAACTCCTTATTATGGATTTGAAGAAGATTGTATTCACTGGCATCAAGTCGCTAAAGATGCTTGTGATCCATTTGGTTTAGAAGTTTACCCAAAATTTAAAAAATGGTGTGATGAATATTTTTATTTAAAACATCGTGAAGAACCCCGCGGCATTGGTGGACTTTTTTTCGATGATTTAAATATATGGCAATTTGAAAAGAGTTTTGCATTCATGCGCTCAATAGGAGATCATTTTTTGAAAGCTTACTTGCCTATCGTACAACGACGTAAGTTAATTTCCTATGGACAACGTGAAATCGATTTTCAACACTATCGTCGGGGGCGGTATGCTGAATTTAATTTAGTATACGACCGGGGAACTTTGTTTGGTTTGCAAAGTGGTGGAAGAACAGAATCAATATTGATGTCGTTACCGCCTAAAACGAGTTTTCGTTATAATTGGAAACCAGAATTAGGTACACCGGAAGCAGAGCTATATGAAATTTTTCTAAAACCAAAAGAATGGGTAAGTTAAGTTGAAAATTTTAATTATTGATGATAATGCGATGTGTGTAAAGATTTTAGTTCGTGTGTTAGAACGAGAAATTCATGCTAGACAATGCGATGATTTAACCATAGATATAGCGTCTAGTGTGGAGCAAGCAAAAAGTAAGTGTAGTTATATAAAATATGATTTGATTTTTCTTGATAACAATATGGAAATAAACGTGTTGTTAGAGGAAGCCCATTTAAGTGCAGGTTTATTTTTGTTACAGTATATAAAAACTAAAACTTTAAATAATGGAACGACTATTATTTCTCATTCAGATGCTTTGCAAGCTGAAGAAACTTTAAGAAGTAAGTATCAGCTTAGTGGAGTTACTTTATTTTTAGCTAAGCCTCTTGTTATAGAAAGACTAAAAGCAATTTTGGATGACCTATCTCAGCCTTTAATAACTGCAAGTGTGCCGCGTGTTTCAAGTGTGTCGAATATTTCTGGTTAAGTAGACGATAAATGTCTGTTTGCTAGCATTAATTCTTCGGGTGTTCCTACATTAAAAAATGGACCTTCATATAATTCAGCAGTAATTAAATGATTTTTTATAGCAGGATTTAATAAATGCATAATAGAAAAAACCTTTTGATCTTGTGGTGAAAATTGTTGAATCAACTCTGGGTGAACAACAGAGATGCTTGCATAAGTGTAAGCTAGCGGTTCATTTTGAGTGAGTGTGAAATAGTTTTCTTTATAAAGTATATCAGTTTGCATTTTTCCAAAATCACCAATTGCATTGTAATGCGGATTTTTAATAACAACAAAATGTGCTAAATGTTCTGATAACTCTTGTGGCAAAGAAGCATAAGCAAAATCAGAATAAATATCAGCACTAATTAAAATAAAAGGTTTTTTTCCTAATATTGGAAGTGCGTTAAGTAAGTCACCACCCACATCAAATAATTGAGGTTGCTTTATATATTGAATATTAACATCATATTGATAGCCATCTCCTAGTGTTTCAATTATTTGATCTGCCAAATAAAAAACATTGATGACAACCTCATGAATACCAGCGGCTGCTAATTTTAAGAGATGATGCACAATTAGTGGTTGACCATTAACTTTTAGTAATGGTTTAGGAATGTTTTTTGTTAATTCACCCATGCGGGTGCCGCGACCAGCAGCTAATATCATGGCTTTCATGTGTTGGCTACTTTTTTTAGCGGTAAAATACAGTCTGATAAAAATGTTTTGAAGTCATTGAGTTCATGATATCGTGAAACAACCGCTTCAATATAATTAAAAATTCTAGGAATATCACTTAAATAACGCGATTTATTATCACGTATATGTAAACGAGAAAAAATACCAATTACTTTGAGATGTCGTTGTAGTCCTATTAAATCAAACCAATAAGTAAATTCATTTAATGAAAACTTATGTTTACGTAATAATTCGCTACAAAAATTTTCCACCCATTGGTAGGTTTTGTCTGCAGGCCAGGCTATATAACAGTCTTTTAATAAAGAAACCAAGTCATAGGTAATCGGACCAATTACTGCATCTTGAAAGTCAATAATACCAATAATATTATGAGGTAATAGCATTAAGTTACGTGAGTGATAATCACGATGTGTAAATACTTGTGGTTGCGAAAGTGCGTTATTGATAAGTAATTGAAATAATTTCTCTAACATTTTTTCTTGAGAGGACTTTAAATTAATATTTAGTGATTGTTTTAAGTACCAATCATTAAACAAGTTTAACTCAGTGCGTATATGGGTTTCATCAAAATGTGGTAATTCTAAATTACTGACTTTAGAACAAGATTGAAGTTGTAATATACCTTGCATTGCATTTGAATACAAATGATCAACTGTTGTATGATTTAATGCATTTAACAAATATTCGTCTCCAAAATCGGTTAATAGTAATAGACCCTCAGCAATATTTTCAGCGACAATTTCAGGGACTTGAATTCCGGCTCGATAAAGATGTTTAGCTATCTGGACGAATTGTTGTGTTTTTTCTTCTTTCTCGGGAGGCGCATCCATTGCAACCCATGATTGATGATCTGTCGTTATTCGAAAGTATCGACGAAAGCTTGCATCAACATGGATGCCTGAAAT
>JBFWPS010000288.1:0-2802 GCA_050249855.1 Gammaproteobacteria bacterium | reverse complement strand
TTGTCTTCTATTTCTTTATTTAAAAATCTTAATACTTGCTCGATAGTAATAAATTTTATCTTGTTTTCTTTGATGTTTCCTTCAAAAACATATTTTTCTAAATCTGTTTTGTAGTGATCGTTAATATGTAGATGTCGTGTTATAGATCTTCTAATTTTTCTTGTGGTATTTTCTTTATTTTTTGCATTTTTATACGTTTGTTTTTCATAAACAGGCAATTCATCGAAAGATTGATATTTTGAAATTGTTTCTGATATATCTTTTGAGACTTTTACAAAATCCATGTTGTGTATTATTTTCATTAGATAATTATATTGATCTATAGTAAATATTTGTTTTATTTAGTAAATATTTGTTTTATTTCTTTGTGCAGTTTGCCGTTTACAGGTAATAGATGTTTTGCTTCAATTATGCGTACATTTTTCTTATTTTTCGATTTAACGTATGTTTGATAAAATATATCAGAGCTGTCAACTGATTTAAAATTTTTACCGATAAAACTTCCTAATTTTAATAAAGATTGTTCAGACGACCCAGCTTTCTTCAATTGATAATAGATTTGATCGTGAACAAAAAATGTACTATCATTTAGTGCAAATCTGTGATTTTCTAAATCAAAATTATAGATATTAGGTAAGTTTTCTAGAGAATTATACCAAGATATACTATTCATGTTTCATTCCTTTTATTAATTTTTAGTAATAGCTGTTGAATTTTATTTTGTTGTTTAATTTGTGTCAATGTTTGGTGTGATAAATAATTAAATTTATTTTTAGCAATCTGCTTTCAAAGCTTATTATAATTTATTCAATATGATATTTTCAATAGATCATCGCTCTAGCTTTTATTTCACTTATAGGAAAAATCAGAAAACAAAATAGATAATTAAAATTTATAAAAAGGCTAAAGGAGTTGCTTATTTGAGACGCGATGATAATCTAAGAGGTGAATTTTTTGTTGGTTAATTTGAATTTTAATAAAACCACAATTGTCCACTATCCAACGCTTTCGAGGAGCAAAACAGAGGTGATCAAGAATGGAACGCAATACTCCACCATGCGAAACGACAAGAATGGGTTGACCTGGATGGTAGGTAGTAAAAGGTAATAAGAAATCTCTGACTCTTGTGAAGACTGAATGTACTGTCTCTAATTCCGGATGCCAAGCAGTATGAATATAAGTTTCTTGATGTGAAGCCTGCTCAGAGAGCAGAAAAGGACGTATCTCTTCTTCAAATTTATCTTTATTCATTCCCTCCAACAGACCGGCACTTCTTTCGCGTAGGGCTAAAGATGCTGTGATAGGAAGCATGCGTGGTTTAAGAATGAGTTCGGCTGTTTGTCGAGCTCTTGATAAATCAGAAGAGAAGGCGGCAGAGAAAGGAACATGAGCTAATAATTGTCCTAAGTACAATGCTTGGGAAATTCCTGTTGCATTCAAGGGAATATCTGTATGCCCTTGAATGCGATCTTGAAAATTCCAGTCCGTTTCGCCATGTCGGATAAAATAAATTTCACATGTAGAGGAAGAGTTCATGTCACAACAGGCTCTTTTTCTTCTACTTGTAAACAGGGACTATCAACAGCTACCCCCATGGCATGTAGGCCATTATCGACATAGATAATTGTTCCTGTCACGGCAGAAGCGAGAGGGGAAGCGAGAAATGCAGCGACATTACCAATTTCTGTCGCTTGTAATTCTTTTCCCGACAGAGGAGCGTTGACTCCTGAGTAATCAATCATTCGCTCGATAAATCCAATGGCTCGTGCAGCACGGCTGCCCAAGGGCCCAGCGGAAATAATATTGACGCGGATCTTCCATTTGCGTCCAGCTTCCCAAGCTAAAGTGCGCGTATCGCTTTCGAGGGCTGCTTTAGCAGAGCTCATTCCACCTCCATAACCTGGAATAATTTTTTCAGAAGCAATATAAGTTAGAGAAAGAGCTGTTCCTCCTGAATTCATATGTGGACCAAAATGAGAGACCAAGCTGACAAAAGAATAAGCAGATGAACTCATTGCTGCCAAATAGCCCTTTCGACTTGTCGAAAGAAGAGGATTTTGCACTTCAGGCGCATTAGCAAGAGAGTGAATGAGAATATCAATCTTTCCAAAATCGTGTGCAACAGCGTCTGCAACTTCAGAAATTGTATAGCAGCCTACATCTTTATAGCGCTTGTTTTCCCGTACTTCTTCTGGAACATCTTCAGGGTGGTCAAACGAGGCATCTAAAGGATAAATTTTTGCAAATTCCATCATTGAACCATCTGATAAACGACGAGAAGAGTCAAATTTGCCGGCTTTTAAGCTTGTTGTAAATATTTTTAGAATAGGGGTCCAGGTTCCGACAAGAATTGTTGCTCCAGCTTCAGCTAAAGCTTTAGCAATTGCCCATCCAAAGCCTTGGTCATCCCCAATGCCCGCAACAAATGCAACTTTTCCTTTAAGATTGATTTCCAACATAGAATTCCTCTTCATATATAGGTGAATGAGAAACCATTTTAAAGGGCTATTTTCTTTATTGCAAATTATATTATACATCTGATGTGAAATGAAAGTCTTCTCCCGAATATACTGAGTTTAAGGACTCAAGTAAATAACGTTTTATTGAAAAAATCATGGAAACGAGAAGAGTACTGATTTACAAAATCGCACAATCCTTTTCATCTCGTTGATATTCCTTTTCCATTTGTGAAGTCCAAAAGTTTGTTTTTTCAAGGTTGAATTTGAGAGAGAAAGCAAGGCAAAGAGTTTTGGCTGTCTTGATCACGTCAATTGCTTGTTTAGGAAAAGAATGTACAATTCG
>JBFWPS010000287.1:0-2809 GCA_050249855.1 Gammaproteobacteria bacterium | reverse complement strand
AATGCATATTTATGGCCACACAATGCATGCTTTTACAAATCCAGCTGCGAATGACAAAGATTTTGGAACTGTTTATGAATCAAAGGCAGATAAGCGTTCTTGGCAGGCGATGATTAATTTTTTATATGAATGTTTTTAAAAATATACAATTATACCCTCTTTGAAAAAGCGGGTGGTGTAAGCGTTTTTTGCAAAACCGGGGTATTTTTGTATGATTTTCCCCTTCACTCCTAAGGGGGAGAAGGAGAAAAGATTGGTGGGCACACGTGCACGAAACGTAATTTGAAAATTTAAACGTATATGTGATGCACGTTTTGCCCACCCTACGACTATTTTAATGCAGTACTGGATTGTTTCGCTACCCTCGCTTGTGACAGCAGTTTTATCTATTTTGACTGAAAACCACCACGATTATTCATGCCAGTCGTTCCAAGTGTAGAATCGACACCAACATGCTGCTGCTGTGGCACAACAGCTTGCTGAAACATGCCAGCATAAAACGGATTCGATGAAGAAGCAGGACTAGAAGCGCCACTGAATCCAGTTACGACGGATAAGCCCTGTGCTTGAGCCAATGCTAGTAGTTCTGATTGCTTAGCGACTAAAGCGATTTGTGCACTTTGTATCTGTTGCGTGAGAACAGCATATTGTTGTTGGCACATCACTAACTGTAGACTCAATTGTTGTGATGAACGATGCATCATTTCAATTGTTTGAATATGCTCATCTTGATTCATTTCTAGTCGTACTAACTCGTGTTGTAATTTAGCTTCCGCTTGACGATGTGGTTTTAAGAAAGCATTAATTTCAGCTTCTTTTGCGTCACATTGGTGTTTTAAAGCCTCAATTTCTGCTCGTACAGTTTGAGCTGCTTGTGTTACACCTGCAAGGGTTTCTGTCAGTTCAGGAAGCGTTGTTTTACTTTCTTCTAATTGCAGTTCAATTGAAGTTTTAGATTGAGTTGCTCTTTCGTGTTCAGATGCTAACCCTGTAATAGCCTCTTGAATAGAGGCGATTTGTTTAGAAATAGCTGCTTGCTCAGAAGAAAAACTAGCTAGAGTTTCACTCGCATCCTGCATTTGTTTCGCTAGTGTCTCTGCTCCTGCCCTAAGGCTTTTAATAACTTCAAAACCACTATGTAATTCTACGGAAGTTTTTGGAGGGGTCTCAATGCCGATTTGCCTTTTTACTAAATCTGGTAGCGGACAATTTAATATAGCCAATTCTTTTAGGAGAAGTTCTAAAGTGTCTGGTGACCAACTCCGTCTACTAGAAAGACCCGCATAAAAATCTGTTTGACAAAGAGAATGGTTAATTTCTGTCATTAAAGTGTTAGCATTGCTAGATTTAATCTCTTGAATGTATGCTAACGCTTGTGCACAACGTTTTATAACAGCTTTATTATCTTTTGATAAGGGCTCAATACCTGTATAAATACTTAAACGACCATCTTGATTCAATATAATCGAACCATCTTGAATTCTTGCGGCAATAAATAACTTTGCAGCATTTCGTTCAGCTTGAGATGTTGTGTTACTCAAAGTTTTAACTGCATTAGTTAATTGTCGATGAAGATCATAATCTCGGCTAGAATTCAGGTGAAAACCAATTGATCTTGCCAAGTAAAATAAAATCTGAGCATTGTTAATAAGATCTACAGATAATTCATTGAATTTTTCTGATAGCTTGGCTTTAATAAAAGTTTGAATAACTCCACTTGCTGAATCAAAGCGATTTAGATATTGTTGTAATCCATCAATTTTTTCTTCTTTGATAAGTTTAGCTATTGTATTTGTGATCGCTATTGCTAATGTTTCAGGAACTGGAATTGCAACCTCTTTTAAGTTATACTTTTGTGTAATGATTTTAAATGCTGTATCACCCCAAACATTTGATGCGTCAAAATCAAAATTATTTTCTCTTGTTAAATAATCTGCGACCTCTTTTTGATTATAAAACGCTGCAACGTGTAGCGCATTATTACCATTAATTTGATTGATTGCATTTAATGAAATAAATTGATGGTTTAAATGTTTAAGTAAATCTACACGTCCATATCGCGCCGCATAATGTACAAGACCATAGCCATTTCGATTAATTAGTGTTTTTAGTGTATATTCAGTCAAACTATTTGTTTCAATATAACGTTGAATCTCTTCGAGAGAATAAGCGTTCGCTATCATCTTAAATAAACGTTCAGTTGGATTTTCATCCCACGTAAATGCTTTATTACGTAATTCAACTAATTTTTCACGTGCTTTAGTAGCAATATTATCGCAATATTTTTCGATTATATCAGTATCTTCTCGACCAAAAGAAGGATTAGGAAATAAGAATTGAGGTAATTCATGACGAGGCTTACCTTTATATTGCGATACTCGTTCTAATAATTCAAAAACAGATTCGTTTTTAGCAGAACTATTATCGAGAATCACAAAAGAATTCCTCTTGTTTAATTCTTTCACGATGAGAATAGGATCATAATGGTCATTAAATGCATTAGCATTAAGAATAACCAAGTTTTTACTATCACTTGGAATCCCATCACAAAACTTTGTTAGATAAGTATTAACATGAACTAACTTAGCACATTTGAAATGAATCACTTCAGCAGAAGGCGTTAATTTCTTTAATGCTTCATTAATTACGCGTAGTGAAACAGATGTGTTCGGCGTACTAGAACTAGGCGTAGAAAATTGACAGCTGAGATGGTCTAACGCTGGAAGAATATGATTGCCGTCTATACGGTTATATTCATATTGAGCATTGTAACTAGTAGTTTCAAAATACTCTGCATCCATGTTAACTA
>JBFWPS010000286.1:0-2814 GCA_050249855.1 Gammaproteobacteria bacterium | reverse complement strand
GCATCAATCATTGGGATATAAAACACCCGCTGAAGTATATTTTAGCGGCAATAATAACCAGTAATTTGGGTGGCAATATCTCCTAAAAATAATTTTTTTACTGGTCTAGACATTGGGGTCACTTTACCCCTTCTAAAAAATCAGGAATTAACAAGAATTTTTACTAATTGATCTTCTAGATGCTTCATCTTATTTGCATGCACACTAAAATTATTAAATATAATAACGAAACTATATTCTTGGCCACGTTTGTTTTTCGCGTATCCAGATAAAGCAATCACTTGATTTAAGGTACCTGTTTTAGCAAACACATAGCCTTTAGTGTTGTTATCAGCCATCCGACCCTTAAGTGTTCCATCAACACCTGCTATAGGCAAAGCATTCATAATATAATCTTTCATAGAACTATTATAAATATAATTTAATAGTTGCTGTAACTGCAAAGGTGTTATCAAATTATAGAATGATAAACCTGAACCATCGACCATTTTCGTTTCTGATAAATCTATATTTGCTCGCTTTTGTAAAATATCTATGATTGCTTTTGTTCCATCTGCCCAGGTTCCAGGCGAATTAGAATATAAAGAACCTATTGTTTTTGAAAACGAATCGGCAATATGATTATCTGAATTTTTTAACATTAGTTTAACCAATTCATCCGTTGGTTTTGAATCATGCTGAGCAACAAGCTTTGCGCTAAAAGGTGTTTGAGATATTTTAATTTCACCATTTAAGCGAATATTATTTTGCATAAGTAAATTTTTGATAATAATCTTTGCATCTTCTTGGGGATTTTTAACTGCCAATGAAATAGCTTGTGGCGGCGTTTCTTTGAAAATACATCCTACCAATTGATATTGATTGTTTTTCAATACTTTGACATTAATACTACAATCTTTTTTAGAGAAGCTCGTAATAACTTTATTATCAATATTGTATGGAACTTCTGTTTTCAATGCTAATACTGCTACTTGATTTTCCACCTTCGCTGGTGAAACAATAACATCAAAACAATTTTTATCAATCATTAAAGCCTGATTAGGTGATGCGTAACAAGCTTTTAAATCATCCCACGCCCATCCTTGACCAATGCTATCACCATCAAACACAGAATTATCGAGATATATCTCACCATTTATAGTTTGAATATTATAATTTTTTAAATTCAGAATTAAATTTAATAAGTCATTTCGTGTAAAATCAGGATCACCACTAAATTTCAGATAAACATCCCCATTTAGTGTTTCATTACTCATGTTTGCATTATTCAATAATAGCTTTGTTTGATAATGAAAATTTGGCCCAAGATATAACAATGCCGCGGTTGCGGTAAATAATTTTAAATTACTAGCCGGAACAAATAATAAATCTGCATTTCGCTGATAAACTAATTTACCAGTTGGAAGTTTAGAAACAACAATACCTACCAAAAATGGAATATGATTTTTTTCGAGCAAATTATTGATATTTTTAGCTATCATTTGTTCGCTTGAAATTTGTGGTGTTGTCTCTGCTTTTGCGGTAATTGAAAAAAGCAATAATGTTAATAAAATAATTTTCTTCATATGCAATTTAGTGAATTATGTTATAATTTTAGTGATCGTATCATATTTCTTTACAAAAGGCTTTGTATAATATGGCTAATTGTCCATGTGGTTCAAATATATCTTACGATGATTGTTGTGGTAGTTATATCCATGGAAAAAAAATTCCAGAAACACCGGAAGCACTCATGCGATCTCGATATACAGCCTACACTGAAGTCAATATTGCTTATATTGAATCAACTATGTGTGGTAAGGCTTTAGCATCTTTTGATAGCAATGACGCTAAACATTGGTCTGAAAACGTAAAATGGTTAAGTTTAACTATTTTATCCACGCCACCGATTAATCAAGAAGATAAAGTTGGCTCCGTCGAATTCATCGCGCAATATCGTTTAAATAATCAGATACAAGCATTACATGAAAATAGTCAATTTGAATTAATTGATGGCAAATGGTTTTACACAGATGGCATTTTCACACAAGAATACATTAAAGATGCTAAAACATTAAAAATCTCTCGTAATGACCCCTGCCCCTGCAATAGCGGAAAAAAATACAAAAAATGCTGTTTAAACAAGTAAAAATCTTTATTTAAATTCAAATGGTCAGGTTGCTTGAATACTATACTTCCTTGTATATCATCACTCCTTGTAACAACACTCAAACAACCTGGCTATTTGGATCTATTTACACCATGTCTTAGTTATTGATTGTATATGTCTTAAAAGATAAAGTAAAGTGTATTTATGTACTAAAATATAATAAATTTAAATTAGGTGGTGCTATATTTGATCAGCACAATTTTACTTTCTTGATTTAGTACTTCCTAAGCTAGGAAAAGCATCTTGATCATCTATATCTGGTATCATCGATTTACATGCTCGATTTCCACCAGTGGAAGCACCCTCTTCTTTTTGTAACTTTGCTTTGTCAACAAGTGAATGCCCTTTTGAGAGTTCAGTCCAAGATGTAGAAGGCAAACTTTTTTTATCAATGGTAGAACGGCCACCTGTTAAAGATGGATAATCTACATAGCTCGTGAAATTAAATGCTGTGCGCGCTTTTGGCAAAAAAATTTGATTTAAGCTAGGCAAAAATAATTTCAATAAAATTTCGTAAGCGATCTATCAACCACATCTATTAATAATTTTTTTATTTTGCGATAGTGTTGTTTTCGAAGATTCAGGAGAATTGAAATGGAAACGACATTATCAACCAGTATTGAAAACAAACCTGTGACAGAAGATATCAATTATTGGCTACACCA
>JBFWPS010000285.1:0-2853 GCA_050249855.1 Gammaproteobacteria bacterium | reverse complement strand
AATCACACCATCGACCGCAATTTTTTCACCAGGTCTGATTCTGATAATCTGATTGATTTGAATATCTTCAATAGGAATATCTTCTTCTTGTTGTTCAATGAGCACACGGGCTGTTTTGGGTTGTAAGCGCATTAAACGTTTAATGGCTTGAGAAGTTTTACCACGGGCACGAGTCTCAAAATAACTACCTAAATTAATTAACGCAATAATGACAAGGGCTGTATCAAAATATAATCCTCTTGCAGTTTCTGGAAATAATTTTGGGGAAAAAATAACAAACATAGAATAAACCCAAGCAGCACTCGTGCCTATTCCAATTAAAGTGTCCATCGTGGCGGTTCTTCCAGAAAATGATTTTAAAGCTCCGATGTAAATTGAACGACCAGAAAATAACATTGCTCCAAGGCTAATCAAACCAATGCAGAACCATATGATTTGATGATTGAAGTTGTCTAAAGGTGGTATGAATGAATAGAAAGCAGAATCTATAATCAGTGGAATTGCAATAACAAAAGGAATTAAAGCGTTGATTAGGAGTTTTTTTAAATAAGATGATGTTTCTTGATTTGTCATGATTGCAATATTCTTATAATTACAAGTGAGAGTTAAAATGCAACTGTCATTGCGAGCCTTGCTGGATTGCTTCGCTACGCTCGCAATGACTGTTGTTTACATAGGATAATAATATTGATTATTCTTTAAAGTTTTTAGCAACAAAATCCCAATTTACAATTTCCCAAAATTGTTCTACATATTTCGGTCGCATGTTTCGATAATCAATATAGTATGCATGTTCCCAAACATCACAAGTTAACAAGGCTTTTTTACCATCTGTCATGGGTAAACCTGCATTGCTTGTACTTAGTATTTCGAGCTGCCCTTGTTTGTTTTTTGCAAGCCAAGCCCAACCAGAGCCAAATGTGCCGACGGCAACTTGTATGAATTTATCTTTAAATGCTTGTAATGAACCGAAAGTTTTTTCAATTTCAGACAGTAGAGCACCATTTAAGTTTGTTTTGTTTGGCGTCATGCAGTGCCAGTAAAATGTGTGATTCCAAACTTGTGCGGCATTATTAAATATAGGGCCAGATGCTTTTTTAATAATTTCTTCAAGCTTTTGATTTTCAAACTCTGAGCCAAGAATTAATTTATTGAGATTATCAACATAGGCTTGGTGATGTTTGCTGTAGTGATATTCTAGAGTCTCGCGAGAAATAGTAGGTGCCAGTGCATCCAATTCATAAGGTAATTTAGGCAGTTCAAATGTCATTTGTATTTCTCCTTAGTTTATATTCAGTATCATGTGTGATAAAATACCTGTTTTTATTTAGTACATGTTGGAGATAAATCATGACAGATACAGTAACGAAGATCAAAGACCAGATAGCAAATAATAAAATTTTGCTCTATATGAAAGGTTCACCTGAGCAACCTATGTGTGGATTTTCAGCTCGTGCTGTTCAAACATTAATGGCTTGTGGTCAACCTTTTGCAACGGTCGATATTCTTTCAAACCCCGATATACGACAAACTTTACCTGAATACGCTAATTGGCCAACTTTCCCTCAGCTTTATATTAATGGCGAATTGATTGGTGGAAGTGATATCATTCTTGAGTTATATCAGAAAGGTGAATTACAAAAAATGATTCAAAATGCAATCTAGGAGATGAAATATGAGTAGTATTTTAGTTGGTAGAAAAGCACCTGATTTTGTCAGTGCAGCGGTACTAGGAAATGGCGAAATAGTTAACAAATATTGTTTATCAGAATCGATTAAAGGCAAATATGCTTTAATTGTATTCTATCCATTGGATTTTACGTTTGTATGCCCATCTGAATTAATCGCTTTGGATCACCATTTAGAAGAATTCAAACAGCGCAATGTAGAAGTCATTTCTGTTTCCATTGACTCACAGTTTAGTCATCACGCTTGGCGTAAAACACCTGTAAAAGAGGGTGGTGTAGGTCCTCTTCGTTATACGATGGTTGCTGATGTGAACCATAGTATTTGTCAAGCTTATGGTGTTGAACATCCCGAAGCAGGTGTGGCACTTAGAGGCACATTTTTAATTGACCGTGATGGTATGGTCCGTTCTGAAATTGTGAATGATTTGCCGTTAGGACGAAATATTGAAGAGTTAATTCGTTTAGTTGATGCGCTACAACATTATGAAGAGCATGGAGAAGTTTGCCCTATGAATTGGCATAAGGGTAAAGCTGCTATTAATGCTTCACCAGAAGGCATAGCTGCTTACCTAGCTGAACATGCTGAAAAGTTATAAAGGATTGACTAAAAGGTGCTATGCTTTGCTAAAAACAGATTTGAAATGCCTGTTTATTAACAGAGAACCTGTTTTTTCTAGTTTGTTTTTGCTTGGCGTAGCATCCTTTATGGTGGAATTCGATTTTTTGATTTAAAAATAAATATTGCTTTTTAGAGCAAAAAAGTAGTAAAATGAGCATAATTTGATCAAAGATAGGCGATTTTGAAGATGAAAGATACAGAAGTCATTAATAAACTTCGTAAAGCAATTGATGATGCTAATATTGCTCAAATCCAGCTAATTGCTAATAGCAATATAGAAGTTGATATGAATTTTGCTTTGTGGTGGGCGTTTTTGCCACCTATAGACCAGTCAATCAATCCTCATGTTATTACGACTCTTTTAGATCTTAAAGATGCTTCTCAAAAACCTCGAATTACAAAGTGGCAACTTTATCTTGGTCGTTCACTTTTCTTTTATTTTGACGACTTTCTTACTGCTCAAGCGGATATTGCAAGTCGCTTACGAACATTATCAAGAACTACTGCTAGTACTACACTTGAATGGCCATTTACAACAGATGATTC
>JBFWPS010000284.1:0-2890 GCA_050249855.1 Gammaproteobacteria bacterium | reverse complement strand
TTTTGTTCGTTGGTTAATAAATACAAACCATAGTCTTTTTGAACATCTTCTGCGTTTGGCACTGGATGTTCTTCGATGGAGGTAATGAGTTGCTTCAACAGTTCAGTTAATTTTTGAACAGATCTTGATTCTGCAATATCCTGATCTTCTTCGGTTAAATGTTTGATCAATGATTGAGCATGTCTAAGATTCTCTAACAAGTTCACGGGATGTCCTCAACCTCATAGTATTTAAAACATACATTATTGCATAAAATTATACAGGAGTCAAATTGAACAATTTGATGCTTACCATATAGCTTGATACGCTTATCGGGCAAATTTTTAAATTAATCAGAGCACGCCCATGTTACGCGCACTGAAAATCAAGATAAATTAAATTGGCAGGTATTTTTTGCCACACTTTTACAGCAAACTGGTATTTCCTATGAGGTTACTGTTCGCAAATCCAGTTTACATTTATGGGTTGATAAAGATAAGGCCGAGAATGCTCAAAACCTTCTTCAAGAAGCATTAGGTTCACCAGAAGCTTTTCATGCACGATTGCCTTTTACAAGAGAAAATGTTCCTGCAAGTTCTTCTACTTCTACTGCTGAATCAGTTTTTATGCCTGAAGCAAGCTTTGAAGCTTACATGAAGATCATTAAAAGTCTTTTTAATGATGAAGCATTGAAGAATGTTCGATTATTGAATTGGGAAGAATTGCTTAAAGATGCATTCGTTAAAGATGGCGTACTTTATCTGACGCCACTTGATGCTAATCAATTCATCATCGGGATGCTACAGAATGCATTAGAATGTTTGTTGCAATCATTCAGCAGTAAAAATGTAACATTAGATATGATACGTAAGGCAGTTAAACTTGAAGAACCTTTACCTGCATCAAAACCTCATATGGGGATTGAACGAGTACTTGCAAAAGGGTTAATACAAGATTGTTTTTGTGTGCAGTTATTAAAGAATGAAGATCCAGAAAAAGCTGATCAAGCTGTTGTATACTTTGATATTAAAACCTTGTGGCATATGTTGTTTCCACCAGCTGTTCAATATGTTCTTCCTGAGAATGAGTTATACAAAGATAAAGCAATTTTTAGTTTCAATACGCATGAAGTGTTACTCTATGTGAGACAGTTGCTTAATGATGGTGTGTTTTTAAGAGTTTATCAATCGCATGAAGGGCAGCTAACTGCAAAGCCTATGTTCTTAAGTGGAAGTCCTGGTGTTGAAAAACCACGCTTTCATGTTTTGATAGTCGATCGCAGTGGTAGTTTAAAAGACTATTGGGTGGATTTACAAAAAAATGTCATTGCTTACATTGATGAACTTAGAAAAATTGATCCGAAAGCAAAATTACGTATTATGTTTTTTGAAACAGACATAGGTCCAACGAAGGAGTTTGATATTTCCAATAAAACCACAATTGATGAGTTTATAAATCAATGTAAGCTTGGTGCTAATACTTTTTGTAAATCATTTGTAGGTTTGTGCGCTGTGCATACGCGCTTTGCCCACCTTACAACGTGTGATTTTTTCGTAGGGTGGGCAAAACGTGCAATTCAGAGGAGTTTGGGCTTTAAGATAGTGTTAAGTGCACGTGTGCCCACCATAACGCCTATGCCAAATTCCGCTTTTTAAGGTTCCCTTAAGGTTTTACGAGTAAAATCTGTATTTTTGTTTGAGGTTTTTAAATTGTTATGAACAAATATCGCGTTTCTCTTGGAAGTACAGAATGTCATTTAAATATTCGTTTTAGTCGTCATCCTGAAAAAGAACATTATATATTAGCCAATCCAACTATATCATTTAAAGATACATCTGAAACCAGAACGCCTGCACATCTCATTTTAGTTTTAGATAAAAGCAGTAGTATGAGAGGTGAAGCACTGTCGCAATTAAAACTTTCTTGTGAAGCATTAATAGAGAAATTATCACCCGAAGATAAATTAACCATTGTTACGTTTGATCAACGGGCTGAACGTATATATCACGATTTGGTAGGTGATAATACAAATGCCATCAATGTATTACGTCAAATACGGGTAGGACACGGAACATCTATAGGACATGGAATGATATGTGCATTACGCTCAATAGATGCTGACAATTTAAGAAAAACAACCATTGTGCTTGTAAGTGATGGTGATGATACGATTAGACCACCTATTAGACCATCTGAAGTTGTTAGGCGTTATAGAGAACGCTTAAATAACGCTGTACCTATGATTATTGCATTAGGTTTAGGGCGTCATTATAAAGAAGAAACGTTCGTAGAATTTGCAAATGAAGCTAGTGCCATTTATGTTCATTTAGATGGTAATAATGAACTAGGTAGACAAATTAACAATGTTGTTCCATATATCAGCGGAACGCAAACGGTCGAGTTAAGTTATTCGTGTTGTTTGGACGAAACACAGGGTACAAAAAACTTTGGTAATGTTGGAAATAATGATGACCGTAGTATGTTGATAGAAATGCCAGTTGAATCAAAGGGCGTTATCCCACTTCAATTAGATCTTCATATTAAAGGTATGCAACAGCAATCGAATTTAGTTCGATTTAAGATTTATTTTGATCCTGAAGCAATTAAACGCTTGAATTCCGATACAGTGGCACAATATGTTGCTGACCGATTTCAAAGAATTAGTCAACGACAGATTTCAAATGTATTAAAAGTATTAGCTTTTGGTGAGTTGTTAAAACTATTACCTGCTGATGAACAAGGTCCTAATTATGCACCTCAAATAAGACAGATTATTCAAAATGCGATTACTGTTACCAATGAATCGATGGGCTCTTTGAGTCCTCGAGGTATTTCACAGGGAGTTAGATCAGTCAGTACTACGTTTTCTTGCGGAGCTTTTAGTTCTAGTTTTTTATCAGCAAATTCCAAT
>JBFWPS010000283.1:0-2893 GCA_050249855.1 Gammaproteobacteria bacterium | reverse complement strand
TCTTTACTAATATCTGTCTCAATAACACCAGGTGCCACTGCATTAACCGTAATTTTTCGCTGTGCTAATTCAACTGCCAAGGCTTTTGTAAATGCATTAATTGCACCTTTTGATGCAGCATAATTTGCTTGACCACGACCACCTTTCTCTCCCGAAACGGAGCTGATATTAATAATTTTACCTGCACGTTGACTTACCATAAATGGCACAACTGCTTGAGAAACATTGAACACACCGACAATATTGGTATCAATCACTTCTTTAATATCTTCTTCTGATAATGCCATTAATAAATGATCGCGAACAATGCCACTATTATTCACCAATACATCAAGACGTTGTGTTTGATCAAAAATCTGATTCACTGTTTGATCAACCGCTGCTTTATCACGAACGTCTAGTTGAATTGCAAACGCTTTTTTTCCATTGCTTTCAGCTGCTTGAACGATTTCTTCTGCTGCTGTTTTATTTTGATGATAGAAAAAATAAACGATTGCATCTTCAGAAAGAAAATTATTTACAATTGCTTTACCGATACCACGACTACCGCCCGTCACTAAAACAACTTTATCTTTTAATCCCGACTCTAAAAACATATAAATTCCTTATCCAATGATTGAATAACCAGCGTCTACAATAATCGTTTGTCCTTTTAACATTTCTGCTTCTGGGAGACATAATAAATAAACTGCATTAGCAACATCTTCCGGTGTTACATTTCTACCTGCTAAAGAACGTTCTTCGGATTGTTTTAACAATCGTTCTCTTTCAGGAAAATGCTTCAATGCATCGGTATCAACAGCACCTGCGCAAATGGTATTTAAGGTAATACCTGCGGGTGCTAATTCAACACTTAATGAACGGACTAAAGATTCTAAAGCTGCTTTGGATGCGCCAATAAAACCATAATCAGGAATAACACGTTGCGAACCCATACTGGTCATTGCAACTACACGACTACCGACAGGCATCATTTCTTTTGCGGCCTGTAATAAAAAAACCAAAGCGAGGGCATTGGTTTCTGCACACCAACGCCAATGTTTTAAACTCATTTCCATTGTAGGTTTTAAAACACCACTAGCTGCATTATTAATTAAAATATCAATGTGGTCGAAATCATTTTGAATCGTTGCAAACATTTCTTTAATAGAAGCTGGGTCACTTACATTAGCTTGGACACCTAATGCTTTGACTCCATAAGATTGTAATTCTGTACAAAGGCTATCAATAACATCTGAACTGTTATAATAATTTACGATAATATGACAACCTGCCTGTGCTAATTTAATGGCAATAGCACGACCGATCCCGCGCGCGCCACCCGTTATTAAAGCAACTTTGTTTTGTAATGGCTTAGTCATAAATAGTCCATTTAAATAGGTTCAAGCTAGATTCATAAAAGCCTCGCATTGTACCAGACTTAGCAAAAATGTCTTGCATCAAATAATAAACAATTGCAAATTTATGAAAAAAATGTAAAAGTGCACAACATGAATACACGTACTATCGCTGCAAAAATTATTTCTGATACGCTAACTGATCAAATATCACTCACAATATCATTGGCATCGGATCAATACAAAAAATTAGTCACTCC
The DNA here is from genome assembly GCA_050249855.1 of Gammaproteobacteria bacterium. GTDB lineage: Bacteria > Pseudomonadota > Gammaproteobacteria > JBGSLN01 > JBGSLN01 > JBFWPS01. The sequence goes on along the minus strand of JBFWPS010000283.1, from coordinate 1,296 downwards.
GTTTGTACAAGAAATGGTATACGGAACATTTCGCTGGTTACCTAGACTTAACTCTATTTGTAAACAATTTATACACAAACCATTTCAAACGAAAGACACTGATATCTATGCATTAATTCTCTTGGGTTTCTACCAATTGTTATTTATGCGTGTTCCAGAACATGCGGCACTTTTTGAAACGGCCAATGCTGCTAGAGAATTAAAAAAACCTTGGGCAGTTAAAGTGATCAATGGCGTTTTACGAAATTTTCAAAGAAAGCAACAACAAATAACGTTCACAGACCTTGAAGGTGAATATGCACACCCGATTTGGTTCATCCATCATTTACAAAAAGCCTGGCCAGAACATTGGAAAGCTATTCTTCATGCAAATAATGAATACCCACCCTTTAGTTTGCGCGTGAATGAAAGTAAAATACAAACTAATGATTATAAAGCCTTATTAAATGAAAATAATATTAAAGCGTCAATGATCCCTGAAGTTAAAACAGCCATTATTCTTGAAAAAGCCATGAATGTTGCAGAATTACCAGGCTTTAGTGATGGTTTAGTTTCAGTGCAAGATGCAGCCGCACAAATTGCAGCTGTCTTATTAAAACTAGAACCAAATCAAAAAGTATTAGATGCATGCGCTGCCCCCGGGGGTAAAACTTCACATATATTAGAATCTCAAAATAATTTATCTGAATTAATTGCTTTAGATATAGCTCAAGAACGCTGCGATAAAATTAATGAAAATCTAAATCGATTAAATTTAATATCAAGCAAAGTAAAAGTCATCGCTGGAGATGCCTTGAACCCTAAAACATGGTGGGATAAAAATTTATTTGATCGCATATTACTGGATGCACCATGTTCTGCAACCGGCATTATTCGAAGACATCCTGATATTAAATCACTTCGGCAAAAATCTGATATAAAAGATTTGGTTCAAACGCAATATGATTTAATTTCTACTTTATGGGATTTATTAAAACCGAAAGGTATTTTAGTTTATGCTACTTGCTCTATATTGCCTGAAGAGAACATGCAAGTGATTGAAAAGTTTTTAAAAAATCTCAACAATGCTACTGAAGAAAAAATCATTGCAAACTGGGGACATGAATGCGCCTATGGTCGACAAATCCTACCTGGTGAAAATAATATGGATGGTTTTTATTATGCGCGGTTGGTGAAAGCATCCTAATACTCATATAATTTCTCACATCTTTTTTAGCCTGTTTTTCCATTTTTTAAAATCGCTTCATTTTAATGAAGCGATTTTATAATATGGAAAAATTAGATTTAATTCTATAT
>JBFWPS010000282.1:0-2910 GCA_050249855.1 Gammaproteobacteria bacterium | reverse complement strand
ATCTTACAAAAAATAAATTGTTATCATTTGCAAGTGCTTTAAAAAAACTACTCGATACGTTTCAAATTCCATTAATCATCAATGATAATCTAGAACTATGTTTAACGCTTAATGCAGATGGATTACATCTAGGACAAAACGACGGTGATATTACTATCGCCAGAAATTTACTGGGGCCTGATAAAATTATTGGTCTAACAATCAATACCATTGAACAAGTTGAACATGCAAATCAATTGCCTATTGATTATATAGGTATAGGTTCAATTTTTCCAACTCAGCATAAAGCAGATGTACAAAACATTTGGGGTATAACTGAACTTTCAAAAGCAGTTGGTTTATCTTGTCATCCTACGATTGCAATTGGCGGAATTAATATTAGCAATGCAAATGAAGTAATGCGTGCTGGTGTTTTTGGAATAGCCGCGATTGGTGCTTTTCATCAAACCAAAAACTTGACAGAAACCATTCAAAAGTTAAAAAAAATTGTAGAAGGAAAACCAATATGATTGAAAATCTTGAAAAAACAATAAATCAGCTAAGAAAAAAGAAACCTTTAGTCTTAAACCTTACAAATTATGTAACAATCGATTTCATGGCTAACAGTCTACTTGCACTTGGTGCCGCACCGATCATGAGCACTTGTTTTGATGAGTTAGAAGAGCTAGTCAAACTTTCAGATGCAATCAACATTAACATCGGAACACTAGATGAAACGTTTATAGAACAATGTATCGCTGCGGTTCAATTTACGAAACAATATAATAAACCTGTTGTACTCGACCCAGTAGGTGCTGGTGCAACAAATATTAGAACCAGTGCAGCAAAAAACTTATCTCACTATGCATCGATAATTAAAGGCAATGCGAGTGAAATTATTGCACTTGCAACAGATGAAAACCAAACAAAAGGTGTGGAATCAACTCATACAACACAAGAAGCTCAAATGAGCGCCATCAGCTTAGCTAAAAAAAATAATTGTGTGGTCGTAGTCAGTGGCGCTATCGATTTTATTACCGATGGGGAAAAAACACTTGAAATTAAAGATGGCTCTTCACAGATGACACTTGTTACAGGCATGGGATGCGCACTAACTGCTGTCATTGCTGCAATGACAACCATTGTAAATAATCCATTTGATGCGAGTGTAATGGGCACTTATTTTTTTGCACTTTGCGGAAAATTAGCGGCAGAATCAAATCCTGGGCCAGGAAGTTACAGAACTGCATTCATTGATACTTTACATTCTTTTGATTTTAAAAAAATGATGTTAAAGGAAAAGGAGTTTAGCAATGAAATATAAGTGTTTATCAATTGCTGGATTTGATGGCTCTGGTGGGGCTGGTATACAAGCAGATCTTAAAACTTTTTCAGCATTAGGCTGTTATGGAATGACTGTTTTAACTGCTTTGCCAGTACAAAATACTTGTGGCGTTAAAAGTTGTTACAGTATTCCACTTGCTGCTATAAAAGAACAGCTTGAAACAATATTTGAAGATATCACACCTGATGCGATAAAAATCGGCATGCTATTTGAAACACCCATTATAGAAATCGTGGCCGATTTTTTAAAAGTCCATGCAAGAAACATCCCCATTATTTTGGATCCTGTCATGATTGCCAAAAGCGGTGACCCATTACTTATGCCTGATGCTATGGATGCTTTAAAAAAATTAATGATCCCCATCAGCACTTTGATAACACCCAATATTCCAGAAGCTTATGCACTTTGTGCAAGTGATTCAGATAGTGATATTTTAACTAAGAAACTCCTAGATTTAGGTTGTAATGCGGTACTCTTAAAAGGTGGACATCAAAATGGAATAACATCTGATGACTTATTCATAGATAGTTCTGGTTTTAAAAAAACCATTAGTTCAGTTCGTATCATTTCTAAAAATACACATGGAACGGGTTGTACCCTATCTGCAGCGATAACTAGTTTTATCGCAAAAAAAATTCCATTATTGGATTCAGTAAAATTAGCCAAAGAATACCTCCTTGGCGCAATTGCTGCTGCCAGCCAAAACAGTGTTGGGAAAGGCCATGGACCTGTACACCATTTTTATAACGTATGGTCTGCTAATAATTAATAGGAAAATTATAATGAACAAACTATCACAAAAAGCCTGGGAAAAATCATATAATGTCGTTGAAGCGATTAAACAACATCCTTTCAACAAGGCACTTTCCAATGGAACACTTTCTATCGATACATTCGCCTATTACATTGAACAAGACACTTTATATCTAAGAGAGTTTGCAAGATGTCATGCAATCATTGCATCACGTGTACCACTTGAATATGTACAATGTTTTTTACGCTACTCTCAAAATACTTTTATTACTGAACAACTAGTAGTACATGATTTTTTTAGAAAATTATTTCAGTTTAAAGAAACAGGCCTAATTACGCCAACAACGCTTTCTTACACCAGCTACTTACTAAAAGTTTGTGCTTTAGAATCTGTAGAAATTGCAATTGCTGCTGTATTACCTTGTTTTTGGGTCTATTGGGAAGTTGGTTCATGTATCCTGCAAAATACTGTTAAGGACAATATTTTTATTCGCTGGATTGAAACTTACGCAAGTGATGATTTTGCTTCAAGTGTGAAAGAGGCCATTAGTATTTTTGACAAACTTGCAGCTAGCGCTACAAAAGACACACAAGATAAGATGATGAATGCATTTTATAATAGCACCGTATTAGAGTGGCACTTTTGGAACGATTCTTTTAACAAAACCTCAGTGGATAATTTTTTATCAAAACAATACGATTAACTCGTCATTTATATATTAAATTCGCCTGAAATAGGGTGTCTTGTTAAACTTGATCGGCTTTAACAAGGCGGATGGAGGGACCGGTCGTCATTAGAGGAACAAGCCTCGTCTCGCAGTCATGGTCCTCCA
>JBFWPS010000281.1:0-2912 GCA_050249855.1 Gammaproteobacteria bacterium | reverse complement strand
AAGCATTATCTATTGCTAACAAACTTACTGGAGTTTATGCAGCACTTACATATGAGCAGCTATATATTGCAACCGAAAATCAAGTACAAAAACAACATCATGGTACAATAGCAGGTTGCTTTAGGTCGTTTTTAAGCTTATATAGCATTTCTGCACCTTCGTTATACTCAATTAAAAAATCTGCAAGTTAATTAAAGCAAAATAAATGGGTTCAGCTCCAGAAACATCACTTTTCCACTTTAACTAATCTTTTCCCAAAATGTTGTCTTGTCGGGGATTGCGAGCAGCTCGCTTTTTTTGCTGTGCCATATTTTGATATGCGCAGATTGTTTATGCCTTTCCAGCGCTTCCTTACTAAGCCAGTTTTCGTAAAACATAAATACCGTAGGATCTTCATGAGATTTATATAAATTATAATTAACACAACCTTCTTCACCTAATGAAGGTTCGATTAATGACATTAACATTTCTTCTAATTCATTTTCTTTCCCTGGCTTTGCTTCTAAAAAACATACTACTGTGAAATATTCTTTGTTCATATTATTGACTTTTCTAATATCTCGCCTTATTTCAATTTTTCATGTTCCAATAACCACTGTTTTCTACTGATACCACCGCCATATCCACCCAGCTCACCATTAGCATTAATAACACGATGACAAGGAATAATAATAGCTAATTGATTTTTACCATTTGCGTTTGCAACCGCGCGAAAAGCTTTTTCATTTCCAATGGCTTTAGCAATATCTAAATATGAACGTGTTTCGCCAATAGGAATTAATTGCAATTCATGCCAAACTTTTTTTTCAAACTCAGAACCTAAAACAAAGTAAGGGGTTTTGAAATTAAACGATTTAAAGGAGAAGTAATCAGCAAGTTCTTTTTCAATTTGTTTAGTAATTTTTGTTCGACCAGGAATAATGCCTATTTTTAATCTTTTTCTTAATCGCTCAATTTCTTTTTCTAACCCTCTTCTGTCTACAAATTCTAGTAAATATACATACTTTTCATCCACAATTGTAAGCATGGGCCCAAGTGGCGTGTCTATCCATGTTGCATATAAAGCTTTTCCATCTGTTCGAATTGGTGTTGTTCCTAGCGTCTTCGTAAAAGCATCTCGAAAACCACTACCAGACTCATAACCAACTTCCAATTGAGTATCGATAACTGATTTACCAGTTTTAATATATGCCATGGCTAGCCCTATTAGTTTTGCTCTCGCATATTCGACAAAGGTCATGCCAAAGCGTTTTTTAAATTGTCGTCTAGCGGTTGATTCGTCTACTCCAAGCAGTTTGAAGTCTTGATTTGTCCATCTTTTTTCTGGATTTTTTTCAACGGCATCTATAAGACGTTCAATAACAGACGATTGCTGGTTTGGAAGAGACAGCGGTTTACAACGCTGGCAAGGTCTATAAGATGCAAGTAATGCTTCCTTTGGTGTTAAAAAAAACTCACAGTTTTCAAATTTAGGTTTTCTAGCTGGGCATGTGGCATGACAAAAAACACCTGTAGTTTTAACTCCTACATAGAAAACACCATCGTACTCCGAATTTCTTTCAAGTAATGCTTTGTAATAACGACGCTTTTCAACGATATCCATAATAGCTTCCTAAATAACCTATTTTGGACTATAGCACGACGTCATAATCACCACCACCGAAAATCAGGCAGCAATTTTTTTATAGGCCCTATTATTCGAAGTTGACTTTGTTAATATGATTAAAAAATATGATCTTACATTGATTACGTCTCATCATATTTCATTCACACAATCTTTTTATTCAAACTGATGAGGCAAACTGTTGATATGTTTCGTTCACTAATACCTAAATATAAAGATGCTCAAGCTGTTATATTAGGCGACTCAGCATTTCCATTGTCAGAAGCATCAAAGAAAATATTTTTAATAAAATATTTCCAGCAGATCGATTAATTAGTATGAATATTACTTTATATTATGCGCTAGTATCAAGAATAATATGATAAGGTTCAGTACTGATTTAATAGCATTGATTGTAACGCTTCATCTTTTACAAATCATTATCCAAACAAATTCATGTTTGAGACAATACCAGAACTTGTAGCTCATTTGTCTTATAATTAGATTAGGTTTCACTCATATGATTTTGTTCATCAAAAATGAAGCAACACTCAGAATTGCACCTTATGGTAATAAAATTAAAAAATAAAACAGCTAGGTGCTATAGCAGGCGTCGCTATAGCAGAAGTACTTGATGGCAAAGTTGCTGACCATCATATGAAAGTCATAACCTTGATTATCATATGCCTTCCCCATAGCGAAGGACCTCTTCTTTAATCAACCATCATCTTTTGATGGTGGTGATTCATGATCAAACTTCTTATATTTATTTTTTATATATTTTACAAAAAATTTTTGAGCCTCCTTTTTTATCTCATCAGAAGCTTCTTCATAAAAATCAACAGCTCTTTCATTTAGGAGTATACGAATCGTATTTTGATACTTATCTTGTTCATTTGAATCAATATTTAATTTATAGTCTATTGAAATTATATAGCGACGATTTTTACAGTCACAAAATGGCCCTGAAAATTCCATATTTTTCTGGAAAAATATGTTTTATTAAATTGAATAATTCCTCAATATTTTTTTCCTTTCATCTGATAAAATAAATTGTTTAATCTTTAGTTCCATTTTAAACCCCGATAAGGCACTAATAAATTCTCATTACAAATAAATCTTACCATTAAAAATCGTAACCTTGCTTACTTGTGTTCATATTTCACTGCCCTCCACTTCCGCCCATTTTTAAACTTGAACCTACTACTGCTGCTTCTTCCTTATCTGCTGCATGACTACTTAAATAATCACCAAAACCTTTACTTACACTACTTTCTCTTCTTCTTTGTAAAAATCCACCTGATTTTTG
>JBFWPS010000280.1:0-2925 GCA_050249855.1 Gammaproteobacteria bacterium | reverse complement strand
AGAAGATGATGTACTGGTTACACCATCTGGACATGATGTCCTTACTCAAAATGTACCAAAACAAGTACATGAAATTGAGCAACTTATGGCTTAAAATTATCGCAATTTTTGGATTTTCAGTGGAGAATTTTTTTTCAAGTCTGCGTTAACCATATGATATTAATGGTTTATCATCAATTATTTATTAAAGTATTTCACAAATCACACGATAGTATAATAAGGATATTCATCTTTTTATGTATAAAAAATGTTAATTAATGCTATAAATAATATTGTTCCAATTATTCATCAATATATCATTGATGAAGTAAGGCTTTTGAATGCTACAACCTCTGAGGTTATCCTTTCATGTGACAGAAATAACAAGCTAAATTTTTTGCCTGGCCAATATGCATATATCTATATGGAGCATGATATGCAGCAGGTTTATTCTATAGCTTCAGCACCCCACGAAGAGCATTTAAAATTTATTATCTATAATGGCAAAGATGATAAAAATTTAAATTTTTTTAGAAATAATTTAAAGAGGCCAATTAATATTTCCGAGCCTCAAGGTCAAGCTTATTATCGAGAAACAGACAATAATATTTTAACTGTTTGTAAAGGGTTAGGAATAGTACCTATCATGTCCATTCTTGATTCATTAAGCCATAGTTCCGTGAATAAACATCAAAAAATATCTTTATATAATGTTGTCACATCAAAAGATGATTTGATCTTCGAAGACTATTTCAAAGGCATGCAAAACAAAATCAATTTTGAATATAAAAATTTCATTACAGATGGTTGTTACAACTTAGAACAACTCTATCGAGATTTTACTGCCATGCACTATAATCTTAATAACTATGATTTTTATGTCTTTGGATCTAATTTATTTGTTTTAGACATATACAAAGAGTTAATCACATATTGTAACAACAATTTTTATTCTGATGTAAATATTGCAATTTGAATTTGATACAGCTGGAGAATTTTATGACAGATAATGGGCAAAAAATTAAAGATATAATTATTATTGGCGGCGGTAGTGCTGGTTGGATGGCAGCGTCTTATATAGGAAAGTCGCTAGACTTCAATGTCAATATCACGGTAATAGAATCAGAAAATATTGGCAGAATAGGTGTTGGCGAGGCCACAGTGCCAACTATTAAAACAGAATTTTTTGACAAACTTGGTCTTGAAGAAAAAGACTGGATGCATCATTGCAACGCCACTTATAAAATGGGTGTAAAATTTTCAAACTGGAAAACTCCAGCTAAAGACGGTGGTGACTACTATTATCATAATTTTGGTGAAATTCCTCCATTTGAAGATGTTCCACTTACTCATGTATGGATTAAAAAATATTTAGAAGAAGATTACAATGTTCCGATGGATTATGCTTGCTTTAGTTCATTATTGGCATGTGATGAAAATAAATCGCCAAATCTTATGGATGGAACTCAAGTACAACATTATGCTTATCATTTTGATGCGGCGTTATTGGCAAAGTTCTTAAAAACTTGGGCAATGGCACGCGGAGTTAAAAATATTATTGATGATTTAGCAACAGCTAAACAAGATGATAATGGAAGCGTAACTTGTGTTGTAAGTAATACTGGTAAAGAATACCATGCTGATTTGTTTATAGATTGTTCTGGGTTTGCAGGCTTTTTAATAGAGAAGATTTTAAAAGAACCGATTGTTACTTACGCTGATAGTTTATTAACAGACAGAGCAATAGCACTAAATATTCCTGAAGATGCTAAGCATGATGGTATTAGACCTTACACTACATCTTATGCAATGGATTCAGGTTGGATGTGGCAAATTCCGTTATTTACTCGCTCTGGTAATGGATATGTTTATTCTAGTCAATTTATTTCAGATGATGATGCTGAAAAAGAAATGCGCGCTTATTTTGGTAAAAGGGCGGACAATATTGAAGCTCGATTTGTAAAATTTCAATCAAGACGTCGAGAGCGTTCGTGGGTTAACAATGTAGTAAGTATTGGTCTGGCTAGTAGTTTCTTAGAACCTTTAGAATCAACAGGTATATATTTTATCTACGCGGCATTGTATCAATTGATTAGAAATTTCCCCAATAAAGATATTTCTCCAAAACTGCGAGATAAATTCAATAACAAAGTCGCTTTCATGGTTGAGGATGTAAAAGACTTTATTTTAATGCATTTCAAAACAGCTGTGCGTGAAGACACGCCTTTTTGGAAAGCAAATAAATACGATACCAAAATACCAGATTCTTTGAAATTAATTTTAGAACAGCAAAAAGCTGGGTTACCAATTCGTAAAAGTCATCAAGGTGACAATAATCTCTATAGTTCTTTTGCTGCACGCTTTGAAAACTTTTGGACTAACAGCAGTTATCAATGCATATTAGCTGGAGTTGATTATTTACCAGATTATGGGTTGCCTTTGTTAAATTATCGTCATGATCTTATGGAGAAAGGTAATATGATGTTGCAAAAAATTGCCCATGAGTCCAAAACTTTGAATGCGCAATTGCCTACACAATATGATTATTTATGTCAATTGTATCAGCAACATAATATGAAAGATCAGTAGTTTTGGGCCAGGTTATAATGCAATTGTTATATTGAGAGTGATAATTCTCGGATGCTAATAGAGGGGCGACCGGCGGTCACCCAATAATCCAAAAAATTAATAATTAGAATATTTCAAAAAAAAGGGCGACCGCCGGTCGCCCCTACATAAATATATATATAATTGATTAATCCCAACTCAATATAACTTTCCCACTTTTTCCAGACAGCATTTTATCAAAACCTAACTGGAAATCATCAACATGAAAATGATCAGTGATGATAGGCGAAACATTAAGGCCACTTTGTAACATACTAATCATCTTATACCAAGTTTCATACATCTCACGGCCATATATACCTTTGATATGTAATCCTT
>JBFWPS010000279.1:0-2934 GCA_050249855.1 Gammaproteobacteria bacterium | reverse complement strand
CAAAGAGGAACTTTCGCAGGTGAAGTGGTTTTTAATACAGGAATGGCAGGGTATATTGAATCATTAACCGATCCTTCTTATGCAGGACAGATATTAGCATTTACCTATCCATTAATTGGAAACTATGGTGTTTCTGAAAAAAATACCTGGGAGTCAATGACTTCACATGTAAAAGGTGTTGTTGTTTCTCAAATTGTAGAAAATTATTCAAATTACACGGCAAAAGAATCGTTATATGAATGGTTGGTGGCACAACAGATCCCATTTATTACAGATATTGATACTCGCGCATTAACTAAAAGACTTCGTAATTATGGTGTCGTTCCTGGCGTAATTTCCGATCAATCAACGTTAACAGAAACCTTGCATGATTTATCTGAAACTGATTGGGTTTCAGAAGTAACGACGAATGAAGTTTTAGAATATGGAGCCGGTGAAAAATTAGTAATTGCGGTTGATTGTGGTATGAAAGAAAATATCTTGCGTCAGTTATTACAATTTCCTTGGCGAATTAAACGTGTTCCGTATGATTATGATTATACCAATGACCATTTTGATGCGGTATTTTTATCAAATGGTCCTGGAGATCCTGAGCGTTGTGATAAAACCATTAAAATTTTGCAAAAAGCATTAGCTATTAAAAAACCAATTTTTGGCATTTGTTTAGGTTGTCAATTAATGGGGTTGGCGATTGGCGCAAAAACCTATAAATTACCATATGGTCATCGTTCGCAAAACCAACCTTGTTTAGATCTAAAATCTAATCGTGCATATTTAACCTCTCAAAATCATGGTTATGCTGTGGAAGAAAATTCTTTACCAAAAGATTGGAAAGTTACTTTTAAAAATTTAAATGATAATACAGTGGCAGGTATTGCACATGAGTCTTTGCCATTTTTTTCCGTACAATTTCATCCAGAAGCAGCGCCGGGCCCAGAAGATGCTCAATGGTTATTTCAAGAATTTTATAGGATAGTACAACATGCCTAAAGCAATTCAAAAAGTTCTGTTATTAGGTTCAGGTGGTTTGCGTATTGGACAAGCAGGAGAGTTTGATTATTCTGGTTCACAAGCGATTAAAGCGCTAAAACAAGAAGGTATTAAAACAGTTTTAGTCAATCCGAATATTGCAACGGTGCAAACTGATCCAGGAATGGCAGATGAAATATATTTACAGCCATTATGTTTAAAAACCGTTACAGAAATTATCGCTAAAGAAAAGCCAGATGGTATTTTATTAGGCTTTGGTGGTCAAACGGCTTTGAATTTAGGATTAGAGCTAGCTGAAACAGGTGTTTTAAAAGAACATAGTGTTGAGGTTTTAGGTACAGAAATAAATTCAATTCGTAAATCAGAAGATAGAGATTTATTTAAACGAGAATTAGAAAAAATCGATGTAAAAACACCCAAAAGTATTTCAGCAACGACAGTAGCCGCAGCTTTAGAAGCAGCTGATATGATTGGTTATCCTATTATGTTGCGTGCAGCTTTTTCATTAGGTGGTTTAGGTTCAGGTAAAATAGATAATGCAACGCAACTTCGCGCTCGTGTTCAAGAAGCGTTAGCAGGTGCGCCACAAGTATTAATCGAAGAATACTTATTTGGTTGGAAAGAATTTGAATATGAAATTGTTCGTGATAGTAATGGTAATGCACTTACAATTTGTAATATGGAAAATCTTGACCCTATGGGTATACATACGGGTGAAAGTATTGTTGTAGCACCCGCACAAACGCTAACAAATCAACAACATCAATTTTTAAGAACAACGGCATTAAAAATTGTTGAGCAATTTAAAATAATTGGTGAATGTAATATTCAATATGCAATTAATCCTCAAGATGGAGACTATCGTGTTATTGAAATGAATGCGCGGTTATCACGTTCTAGTGCTTTAGCTTCAAAAGCAACAGGTTACCCATTAGCATTTATCGCAACAAAATTAGCTTTAGGAAAACAGTTGACTGAATTAAAGAATACGGTAACAGGTAAAACGTGTGCTTTTTTCGAGCCAGCACTGGATTATATTGTTGTAAAAATTCCTCGTTGGGACACGCATAAACTAAAAGCAGCCGAACGCACCATTGGAACCGAAATGAAAAGTGTGGGTGAGGTAATGGCCATTGGACGCTCGTTCCCTGAGTGCATACAAAAAGCAGCGGGCATGCTTAATATTGGCGCCACCTGTTTGGCTGATTATCCACATTCTATATATGATGTAACGCAAGAAATTCAAGAAGCCACCGATCGTCGGTTATTCGCTATTTATGAGAGTTTCAGGCAAGGAGAGAGTGTGCATCAAGTGCAATCACTTTCTCAAATTGATTTTTGGTTTTTATCACAAATACGTGAAATTGCATCTGTCGAATTAAAATTACGAGAACAAATATTAGAATCAGATATTTTACTACAAGCAAAAAAATATGGATTTTCTGATCGCGCTATTGCAAAAATAAAAGATACGACTGAAGATAACATTCGTTCGCTTCGAAAAAAAAATAATATTATTCCTTATGTTAAGCAAATAGATACCTTGGCAGGTGAATTTTCTGCGCAAACAAATTATTTATATTTAACGTATCATGCTTGTGAACATGATATTGAACCTTGTCAGCCAAATCCTATTATTATTATCGGTTCTGGGCCATATACCATAGGTTCATCTGTGGAGTTTGATTGGTGTGCTGTTAATACGGCTCGTACTTTACGAAAACTAAATGAAAAAACAATTATTATTAATTCTAATCCTGAAACTGTTTCAACCGACTATGATCAATCAGATAGGCTTTACTTCGAGCAATTAACTTTAGAAAGGGTTAGTGATATAGCTGATTTTGAAGTACCAAAAGGGATTATCATTTCTGTGGGTGGTCAAATTGCAAATAATTTAGCGATACCATTGATGAAAAATCATTATCCAATTTTAGGCACAGA
>JBFWPS010000278.1:0-2934 GCA_050249855.1 Gammaproteobacteria bacterium | reverse complement strand
TGTTAAACCATTTATATTTTTTTGATCAACATCAGCACCTAATGCCAAAAAACGTGTAAGAATTGGTATAGGATTTTCTGCACTTAATGCCTCATGTAATGGAGAAAAGTTGCTGTTTTCTGCTCGATTAACATTAGCTCCTTTAGTGGTTAAAAAATTGATAACATCGGTTTTGCCTCGGGAAGCCGCAACACAAAGTGCAGTTTTCCCAGTGTTATTTAGTGTTTCAACAGAAATTCCTAGCGAAAGCAAGAGTTGCATTGCATTTATTAGTCCACTACCTGCCGATTCAAACCAGATGGAATTCATTTTCGATAATTTACTACTCCATAAATTCTTATCAAGTAAAGAGATTTCGCCTTCCAGATTTAATGAAAAGAGATGTTTAGCGAAAATATCAACTAATTTGGCATTTGAGCCAGCAATTGCAGAAATTATAGAGCTTCCACCATCTACAGGCATAAGTAAATCAATGGGGTTTGGACAAACTAAAAGCGTTTTAGAGAATATATCCGTGTCAATGTCTTCGTTGATAGCTTTTGCTAAAGACAATTGGTAGGAAAATCTCTCGTACATTTTTTTATACTTTTCATATGCAGATAGAAAATTTTCACTGTTTAGGCTTCCAACAAATATTCTATTATGGGCCATCTTTTGATCATTTCTGAATCTTTCCGATATTTCATGAAAAGACGTTGCCCTTTCAGAGGCAGATTGCAAGGCACTTTTTACTTCGAAGGATAATTCAGTTTCTATTGCTTGCAAATTAAACTCAGATGGCATAGCTAGTGAAAACTTTTTTACTTTTGCCAATAGGAACGCATCAAAGTCATCATCTGTTTTGATTTGCTGATGGAATTGGGTCAATTGTCTAGGGTCCATGCTTTGTAAGGATTCTTTCATCAAACGCATATTAAGGTGAAACAACCAAGCTGAACATAAATCTTTCAATACTCTAAGAGCATCTTCATAACAGCCGTTCAATAGTTCATTACGCATAGCGGGCGTCATAGCACAGTAGGTTAAAATAAGTCGAGTATCGATATCGCTAAGCATTAGACCGTGAATTTCATTTTTAAAACTCATAATATAACTCCTCTTTATTAATTAATAGTTTATTAGCCCCCGGCAGAAGAACTATAACCGGATGATGTAGCTTCTCTTACCTCGGAATTTAGCTTAAAATTTTCCACACAAAATTGTTTAAGATTATCCAGAAATGATGTTATCTGATCAGATGATACTGTTTTAAGAAAATTTGATTCTAGATGTGCTCTGGTAAAGCTTTCTTCAATAAAGGTTTCTGGTGTACTTTTATCTTCGAAAATAATTATAGTCATAATATAAACTAAATCCCATATAAACTCTTTGCATTTCAATACGAAGTTGTTTCTTGCATTGAAAATAGTCGAAAAACTTCTAACGCTGTTCGTTTTTGAATAATCAAGTTTTGTAGCTGGAATTAATAACCCCTCAATATTCTCAATCTTTAAGAGCAATTTAAGTAAAAAAGCTCTCATTTTTTGAAATCCATCCTCATGTCCGAGCGCTTCTCGAGGCATTCTAGTTGATAATTCGCTTATTATGAGACGGTTATCAGATTTTTTTCCTGTGAGTATAAGATCTAGCCCATAGTAGTTCTTGTAAAAACTATTGAACAAATTTGGAATTACATTATTTTTGCTATAGACTGGCCTAACAAAAAAATCATACAGAAAAAAGCAATAGATTGGGAAAAACATATGTGCATTAAAAAACTTTTTTTGAAAACTCGATGGATCAGTAACAATAGATCTAACTCTTTGAAAACCTTTGGCGAAAAAAAGCTGCGAACTAGAGTTAGCTAGGTGGAGGATAATCTGAGATAGGCTATCCTCATAACGTACATATTCAATCTGATTACTTAAAATTATTGAAAGCTCCTTCAATATTCCGCTTATCTCCGCATTGCCAGCATCATAATCAAGCAAAGCAGTCACTAATGTACGCCATTTGCTAAGATAGGTTCTATCTTTGATATATTGACTTAAAGCGTATTTTTCAACAAGTCTATTAATAATCTCAGAAAACTGTCTCTTATTTTCGTCACCGGCTTCTATTTCAAACGCAGCTCGTGTTTTCAAAAAATTAATAAGAGTTTCCAATGAGGAAACGAGACTTTCCGGCACAACAACTTGAAATACCAAAGAACGAGCTAAATCTAAAATACCTTTTGATTTTAGATTAAAAGAATAGAAATAATCTATCCTATTAGAAGCAATAATAAGCATCTTCATAAATTCATCATAGTATTCCTTCATTTTTTCTTTTTGCGATATTTTTATAGTTTCAAAATATGCAAAGTCGAAGTGTTGGGTTTCACCGAAAAGTTTTCTATTATTTTTCAATAATAATTTATTCAAAACTAAAAACATAAAAACATTGATTACGGCTGCGATCATCTGCTCTGGTGTTTGTAGTGAATGACGATGCGAGCGAATTTTATTTAATGTATTTTGAAATGTGTTTACTAAAACATCTATGCTGTTAACTGGGTATTCGTGATCTGTATCGTTTTGATTATTTAGTAAGGTATTGAGCTCTTTAAAAAAAGGCTCATTGAAAACTAAGCTGAGGAAATAAGCGAATATGCCGGTTCTTCCAACTCCTGAGGCACAATGTGCCAATACCTTTTGATCTTCACTGCCGGCAGATTGCAAGCATGAAAAAAATTTACACATTTGATAAAAAGACAAATATATGGGTGAATTATATTTTATCTCTACATTAAAGACTCTTATTATACGTGGCGTTTGTGCACTGTTTTGTAAGGTCATTTCAGAAAGATTAACATTTTGGTAGTCTGAATCCATGTCAAATAATGGATTTGCTGTGCTTGAATATTGCTCTCCAGAATTGTTACGATAATCTGGAAAATCTTTACCATGAATAATG
>JBFWPS010000277.1:0-2943 GCA_050249855.1 Gammaproteobacteria bacterium | reverse complement strand
GTTATGAAGAAGATGATTAATATTTAGTTGTAGCCGCTGATAAAGGTACTGCTACCTTTTCTGATTTGGCGAATTCAATTTCAGATAGTCATGATTTTTGGCTGTCAGATGCTTTTGCTTCAGGTGGATCCAGTGGGTATGATCATAAAAAAATGGGGATCACAGCACGTGGTGCTTGGGAATCTGTAAAACGACATTTTCATGATTTGAATATTGATTTAGATAAAACTTATATTACAGCCATTGGTATTGGTGATATGAGTGGCGACGTTTTTGGAAATGGATTATTATACTCTGATCGAATTAAACTGCTCTGTGCATTTGATCATCGTCATATATTTGTTGACCCTAATCCAAAGCCTGAAACATCATTTAAAGAACGTAAACGCTTATTTGATTTGCCGCACTCTTCTTGGGAAGATTATGATGCTAAGCTTATTTCAAAAGGTGGTGGTGTATTTAAACGTTCGCAAAAAT
The DNA here is from genome assembly GCA_050249855.1 of Gammaproteobacteria bacterium. Lineage (GTDB taxonomy): Bacteria > Pseudomonadota > Gammaproteobacteria > JBGSLN01 > JBGSLN01 > JBFWPS01. The sequence continues at coordinate 2,466 of JBFWPS010000277.1, read as the reverse complement.
TTGTCAATATTTCACCTGAAATGAAAAAAGTTTTTGATATAACAGAAGATCAGCTTGAGCCAGATAAATTAGTTAAAGCCATCATGCGCTCAAAAGTAGATTTATTTTGGAATGGTGGAATCGGTACTTTTGTTAAAGCGAGTACAGAAACAGATGCCGATGCTCGTGATAAAACAAATGACTACATACGTGTTAACGCAAATGAGTTACGTTGTTCAGTGGTAGGTGAGGGTGGAAATTTAGGTTTTACTCAGTTGGCAAGAATTGAGTATGCTTTAAATGGCGGCCTCATTAATTCTGATTTTATTGATAACTCTGCTGGTGTAGACTGTTCTGACCAAGAAGTTAATATTAAAATCTTATTAAACAATGAAGTAGCCAAAAAACGTTTAACTCAAACCAAACGAAATCAATTGTTGTCTTCTATGACTGATGAAGTAGCTCAAATTGTATTAAAAGATAATTATAATCAAGCTTTAGCATTGAGCTATGCATCAGCTTATACTATTCAAGAACTTGGCTTATATTTGATTGCAATAAAAGAATTAGAAGAAAATGCAGGTTTAGTTCGAGCTTTAGAGTACTTACCTGATGATAAAATAATTTTAGATAGAAAAGCTTCTCAGTTAGGTTTAACACGTCCTGAGCTGGCGGTATTATTAGCGTATACAAAAATTTATATAAAAAAGGAAATATTAAACTCCGACATACCCAGTGATCCGTATTTTAAGAAAATATTAGAGTCATCATTCGCCGAACCTTTACAAAAAGCTTATCAAAAAGCAATTGTTTCACATAGGTTACGTAGAGAAATTATTGCTACTGAACTAAGCAATGATATTGTCAATGATATGGGAGTTACTTTTATTTTTAGGATGCAAACTGAAACGGATGCAACTATACCTGAAATTATTAAAGCATTTACCGTAGTTGCTAAGGTTTTTGAATATCACAAACTAAAACATTTAATTGATTCTGTCGGTTACAAAATATCCTTAAATGTACAATATGAAATATTAGAACATCTTAAACATCATATTTCTATCTGTACTCGTTGGTTTTTGAGAGAAAATCGAATGAGAAAAGGGATTGTAGCTACCATAAAACACTTTTATGAACCTGTAAAATCATTATTTGATGTAATTCCTAAATTTATGGTTGGGGCGACTAAGTCTTATTTAGATACTTTAACGACTCAATTTGCTGAAGCTGGCTTACCAGAGCATTATGTTCAACGTATTGCTGGTAGTCGAGCTATGTACAATGCATTAAATATTATTGAAGTATCAAGTAAATATAAATTTGATTTAGTTAAAACAACCGAATTATATTTATCTGTCGGTGCATTTTTTAATTTAGTCTGGTTTCGTGACCAATTAGTTTTAAATACTTTAGAAGGATTTTGGAATACGCTAGCTCGTGTGAACCTTCGCGATAAGTTAGATACGCTTCAAAAAACTCTTACGATTATCATTCTCTCTAGTTATAAAGCTGAAACACAAATTGAGCAAATGATATCATTGTGGGCTGACAAAAATAATCGTATTATACAACGTTGGAAAAGCTTACAAGAGAAGTTACATGAAAGTAGTAATTTAGACTTTAATATTTATTTTGTCGCTTTAAATGAATTAATGAGTTTATTACCTGTCGTGTAAACTTTTAATATAAGAAATCAGGAATGCGATTATGTTGTCATTTTTATGGATTGTTTTTACTTTTATTTTTGCCCTCACACTTCTCATTAGTTTCCATGAATTTGGACATTTTATTGTTGCACGCGCATTTGGTGTCAAAGTTTTACGTTTTTCTATTGGTTTTGGTAAACCATTGCTTTCTCATAAAGCTAAATCTGGCACGGAATATGTTATTGCTGCTATTCCCTTAGGTGGTTATGTAAAAATGTTGGATGAAACAGAGGGCCCCGTTTCAGATGAAGAGTTGCCTCAAGCATTTAATCGTAAATCAGTTTGGGCTCGTATAGCAATTGTTTTAGCTGGACCTCTATTTAATGTAATTTTTGCAATCTTGGCGTATCTATTTGTTTTTATGTATGGAATTACGAGTTTGATACCGATGATTGGCGAGATTTCACCTCACTCGGTTGCAAGTCAAGCACATGTACCTAAAAATACCCAAATTGTTGCCATCAATCAATATCCTGTACATGATTGGCAGGAAGTTAATCTTTCACTGGTGAAATATTTTGGAATTAGTAAAACAGTTGAATTAACACTGAAGAATCCAAAAACGAATGAAGAGAATTTATATACTTTGTATTTGGAGGGAACAGAATATAAAACAACAGGCCCAAGTCCTATACAAAGCATAGGAATTATACCTTATCAGCCCCCAGTTCCGCCGGTAATCGACAAAGTCTTTCCCTATGGCCCAGCAGAAGAAGGTGGCTTACAACCAGGTGATAAAATTTTAACCATCAATGAGCAAAAAATTCCTGATTGGAAT
>JBFWPS010000276.1:0-2946 GCA_050249855.1 Gammaproteobacteria bacterium | reverse complement strand
TTATAAAGTGCTTTAAAAATGATTCATTTACAACTTGATTTTTTCAGCTCGCAACAGCCCCTAATTAGTAATTTAAATGTTTGTCTTTACTACTCCTTCCCATTGTAGTATAAAAAACAAACAATTCTAGTGGCGAAAAGGGCTTCCTTATAGGGTTATGACTTGAATCCTAGCTTTTATTACATTTTAGTGACAGAGCATTAATTTTAGTTTAAGCTCTTAAATATATCTTTTTGGTAACATTTAATAATTGGTTATTATATCATTACTGCTTGATTTAGTTTGCAAAATGGACAAATCTAGTTTAGACTGGTTATAAGCTAGTTTAATTAGGATGTTATTATGAATACTGTAGGCGCCTTTGAGGCAAAAACTCATTTTTCTTCTTTATTAAAAGAAGTAGAAAATGGTGAACAAGTGCTTATTACAAAACATGGTCAACCCATTGCTAAATTAATACCTGTTCAAAGTACCAGTCGTAAATCTGTAAAAAATGCCATAACAAAACTAAAAGCTTTTAATCAAAAACACACACTTGGAGATATCAATTGGAAATCACTAAGAGATCAAGGACGAAAATAACAGAATTTGTAATTGATGCGTCAATTGCACTTGCTTGGTGTTTTAAAGATGAAGCATCATCTTTAACAACACATTTACTTGAGAGTTTAGAAAATGATGTGGCAATCGTTCCTTCACTATGGCATTTAGAAATGGCTAATGTATTAGTGAATGCAGAAAGGAAAAAACGCGTTTCCTACGCAGATATTATGGAGTTTGTTTCATTGCTAGAAGCACTTCCAATCAAGGTTGACCACGAAACACCATCAAAAGCATTTCATGAAATTCTATCACTATCTTACACTGAAGGGTTAACGAGCTATGATGCTGCCTATCTTGAGCTAGCAATGAGAAAGGGTATTCCTTTAGCAACGAAAGACCAACTACTACATAAAGCAGCCAATAAAATAGGTGTAAAAACTTTATAGTTGATTCGTGCATTATCATATTTTTTACAGGGGCAGGTTGTGAAAAAAGCTATGATTCAAGACGTGACCCTATTCACAAAAAAGTCTTCTTAATTCTTCTTTTGCTTTTTCTAAGATTATTTTTTGGTTGGAGTCTAGGTTTTTGCCAGCGCGGTTAATGTAAAAATTTAACATAGACATGGCGGATTGTAATGGGGTGCCTTTTCTTCTTTTGCTTTCCAAAGCAGATTTTTTTAATGCTTTTGCAATTTTTTTGGGGTCTTGCCAAGTAAAGATGCCTTCTTCTAAATCCAAAGAACGACTTTCTTGTGTTACTTTGTTTGACCATTTTTTTTGGTTTTTTTCATTTTTGTCATTTTTATGCATATAGCTTAGAATACCACGGTTAATCATAGCTTATTTTACATTTTGGTGATAGAGCATATATAAAAAACAAAACGCAGCTATGGTGGGCACACGTGCACGTATCAAATTCTAAAATTTAAACTCATCTGCATTGCACGTTTTGCCCACCCTACAAAAAACAAAGCGCAGCTACGACACTGTAGAGTGGGCAAAGCGCATATTCACCGAGTGTAACTCTACAATTGATTTATGAAGCGCGTGCCCACCATGTTGATCGTCAACAACACATTATCGAATGCCTTTATAACATGAGTTCCCGCTTGCAGAAGAACTGCTGCTTGATGAAGAATGATTTTGTACGTCAGGGCTTTGACTACGACTTCGTATCCCTGAACTAAATGATGTCGGTACTTCCGACAAAGTAACAGAACTACTAAAATCATCATTAACTACTTCATTTTGCTTTATAAACGACTCAAGATATCTAGCCCAGGCAGTATAAAGAACTTCTTCCCTTTGATTTAACTTAGCCTGAAAAATACCAGGGGCACTAGATAATTCACGAATCAATTTTCTTAATACTATGATTGAAATAGTCTGCCAGCTGACATGTTCAAGTAGCATTTCAATCACCGAATGGTCACTTAAACAATTCTTAAAAATAGTTCTAAGTTCTTCTTTAAGCTGTACGTTTTGATGAATCATTTGTTAGTCTTACTCCAACCGTTCTCATAAAAAATCCTTATCATCCATTGGTAGAAAAAGTATTTCTATCTTCATGCTATTCACTGTGAGGCTAGCAAATGAAGTAGGTGATCTTTCCATCACACCTTGCACACCACCTAAATCGATTTCTCCCGCCATAGGCGCTAGTCGATATTCATAAAGTAGCGTGTGCAGATCACATAAAGTAAAGTTGGTCCTTGGAAGAAAAGGTAAAATAGCTGAAGTACTTAGATGAATAAATCGATTGTGAAACATGGGTAACCTCGTATGTGGTTAATCACGAAACTGTATCATAAAAAGGCTTTATGACCAATAATTATCCAATTTTTGACGCTGTTTTTACCATTTTTGTATAACATCCCTGTGAAACCAGCGCTCCCAGCAAGATCCCAGCTATCACATCACTCAAAAAATGATAATTTAATGCAACCAAAGCGAAGCAAACCAGTGCGATTAAAAATCCTGCTAACCAATATAATTTCTTAATAAATAAAACTATCATTACCATAGCTGCAGTGATAATCGTTGCATGACCTGATGGAAAAGCTGAAATGGCAGTACTGCCATGAAACCAATTGAAGCCATAAATGTTATCACGAATTAATGAAGGATTACTATGATTCCAAGTCATTGGCCAATAACGTCCGAAAATAATTTTTAAAATATCATGCAATACATAAGCAATAGACAGACTAACCACATAACACCAAATAAATAACATTAAATGATTTAATTTTTTCTGAAAAAAAACTAAAGGAAATAATATTAAAACAATACCTAGTAAATGATTAGGGATCCAAGTGATGTATTTTAAAAATGATATTTTTTTCCAATGTTGTTCATAAACAAAAAATGCAATGGGCTTATCTAAATAATAATAATATAA
>JBFWPS010000275.1:0-2954 GCA_050249855.1 Gammaproteobacteria bacterium | reverse complement strand
TTATAAATCTAACCGCATTAGTTGCCACAAGCGGAATCTTGTTTTCATGTGCAAAATTTACTATTAGTTTAATAAAAACTTCTTCTTGCAATCGTTCTGTGTGTGTTATTTCCAAATAAAGTCGATGCTGAAAATGTTTATTCCAAAATGCCGCTTGTTTTTTTGCTTGTGCTTCGTTATCTGAAAGTAACAATTGTCCAATATCACTTTGCCTGGAAACCAAAACTGCAATTAAACCTTCATTTTCTATTGACAACCACTCTCTATTAATAAGCGGCACACCATCAACCAAACCCTGTATATACGCTTTAGAAATCAAGGAAATTAAATTAAGATAGCCTTGTTTGTTTTGGCAAAGCAAAATCACATGATAAGGTTGTTTGGGCACCTCTTCATTAGCAACCAATATCTCTGCACCTAGAATTGGTTTAATCCCCGCAGATATCGCTTTTTGATAAAATTTCACAGCAGCAAAAAGATTACAATAATCCGTTACTGCAACCGCTGGCATTTTTTTATTAACACATGATTGTACAAGCTCATCTACCCGAACGATTCCGTCGATCAGTGAAAACTCACTGTGTACGTTTAAATGAACAAATTGATTACTCACAAACTTTTTCTCTTTCTGCGTTTCTAACAGGCGCAAATGATCTTCTGTGAATTTCACAAGGCCCAAATTGTGCCAAACGTTCTAAATGTAATTTAGTTCCGTAACCTTTGTGTTTTGAAAATCCATAATCCGGATATCTTTCATCTAGCAGTAACATTTCATCATCTCTTAATACTTTCGCCAAAATAGAAGCCGCGCTAATAGCAGCAATCGTTTTATCGCCACCTATAATCGTTTTAATTGTATAATTCATTTTAGGTGCTTGATTGCCATCAATCCATACTTGATCGGGCTTAAACTTCAGTTGCGAAACAGCTCTTTCCATCGCCAAAAACGTAGCTTGTAAAATATTGATTTCATCAATTTCAAATGCTTCCGCTCTTCCAACACCATAAGAAAGTGACTTTGTTGTTATTTCATCAAATAATAAACGACGTTTTTTATCTGAGATTTTTTTTGAATCAGTTAAACCTTCAATGGGATTCGCAGGATCTAATATAACTGCAGCAGCATAGACGGGACCAGCCAGAGGACCACGCCCTGCTTCATCTACACCTGCGATCATTATGGCGAGATTGCTTTGGGAGGACAAGATATTATTTCCCTTGTGATGCTCTTACCTCATACCACAATGCATTTAAAATTGCTAAGCAACACGCTAAAGAAACACCTAGAATCCAAGAAAAATACCACATAGTAAATCCTCACTATTTAATAGACTGATTTTTCATTATCTTCAATATAATTTTTTGTTACTTTCCCACGTAATACATGATAAACCCAAGAGGTATATAACAAAATAATTGGGAGAAATATCACGGTTGAAACTAGCATAATAAAAAGCGTCAATTGACTTGAAGATGCATCCCAAACCAAAAGACTATCATTTGGATTTATGGAAGAAGGTAAAATAAAAGGAAACATACTCACGCCTACTGTTGCTATAACCCCAAACACACTCAAAGCGCTTGCAAGAAAAGATAGTTTTTCATGTTTAGCGTGATTTAGTAGCAAAACATATAGCGCACCTAAAAAACCAACAAAAGGGGCAAGCATCATCCATGGATATTTTGCATAATTACTTGTCCAGGCACCCACTTGTAATAAAACTTGTTTATGAAGTGGATTTGATGGGCCATCCGCGATTGATACATTTGCCAAAAATCCATTAATACCATACTTTATCCAAATGCCCGCTACCGCAAATAAAACAATCAGCAAAAAGGCACTAATCTTTCCTGTTTTAATTGCTTTTTGTCGAACAGGATCTTCAACTTTTGTCACCAGATAACTAGAGCCGTGCATCAAAAGCATGCAAATGCTTACTAAACCACAAAACAGCGCAAAAGGATTTAATAAATCCCAAAAGCTTCCTGTATAAAACATTCTTAAATTGTCATCGAATTGAAAAGGCGCACCTTGCAATACATTTCCGATTGCGACACCAAAGACAAAGCTGGGGATAAAGCCTCCTAAAAATATAGCCACATCCCAAAAGTTTCGCCATGACTGTTTTTGCAATTTACTTCTATACTTAAATCCCACGGGCCTTAAAATAAAGCCCATCAACGCTAACAACATCGCAAAATAAAATCCTGAAAATGCCACACTATAAACATAAGGCCAGGCTGCAAAAATTGCTCCAGCACCTAATATGATCCAGACTTGATTTCCTTCCCACACGGGACCAATGGTATTAATAGTTATTCGCTTTTCTAAATCATTTTTAGCAACGATTGGTAAGAGCATGGCGATACCTAGATCAAAACCATCAAAAATCGCAAAGCCAATTAGTAATAATCCTAATAAAACCCACCATATGATACGAAGTATTTCATAATCAATCATGTTTCACTCCTTAGAATTAATGGCCTTTTGAAAAATTCATACCATCGGGTCCCAAGCGTATGTATTTAATCATCAAATAAAGCTCTACCACGGCTAATAAGCTGTAAAACAGCACAAACCCACTCAACGACATCCATAAGCTACCGCTGCTTAATGATGATGTTCCTAGTGATGTTGGTAAAACACCTTCAATAATCCAAGGTTGCCGTCCATGTTCTGCAACAAACCAGCCAACCTCCGCAGCAATCCAAGGCAGGGGCAAGCTATAGAACGCCCATCGCAAAAACCACTTTTTTTGCAATTTGTCTTTTACTGATAAAACAAACGCTGTTATAAAAAGAGCGATGAAAAAGAAGCCACAAGCCACCATAATATGAAATGACCAAAACACTCCATTAACCGATTCGGGGACCAAAGACCAAGCTGCTTTATCAATTTGTTCTGGTGTTACATTTTCTATTCTTTCATTAAACGGCTTTAACAGTAAGGCATA
>JBFWPS010000274.1:0-2961 GCA_050249855.1 Gammaproteobacteria bacterium | reverse complement strand
TGAAATGGTTCTAGTATTTTCATGGGGGTTCCTTATGGGGTCACGTCTTGAATCGTAGCTTTTTTCACGACCTGACCTCGCTTATAATAGGGTCAGGTCGTGAAAAAAGCTACGATTCAAGACGTGCCCCCTTTTATGACCCCTTTTACATTTAAATTGTTTACTTTTAATCCACATTGAACTATAATTGACAAAAATTAGTGGTACAGGAGCATTACATGAAAGATATGATGAAAGGGCTTGAAGCTTGTGGCATAAAGCTTCCAGCGGGTAGGTCCATGCCTAACACTATTCAGACAGTTGAAGAACTTCAAGCTTATCTAAATGAATATATGCAAGCAATATCTGCTACCCTATTGGATATTCAAAACAATCGAACAGCTTTAGACGAAGCAATTCAAAGAGAAGCAAAAAATCTTCTACATCAACTTTCTCATATACTAACTTGCCCTATTAAACATATGCAACTTGAACAAGCAAGTAGTCGTGTTTCTCCAGAAACTGTATTTGTTGATCCTGTTACAACGCCAGATGGCTTCACTTATGAACGTTCATTATTACTCGGGTATTTAAACACTCATCAAAACAAAACACCCACAGGCGAAGTTATCAATGCTCCAAACACACAATTGATTCCTAATCATAAAATTAAATTCATTGCCGACGAATATCGAAGCACTCAAACGATTAACTCAACTGATCTAGAAGATGTAATTACTTGTGATAGATTTCAAACACCCATCATTCTGGCCAGCGATGGACATAGCTATGATGATGGCTCACTAGCACAAATTCAAGTATCTGCTTTCGATCGCTCACAACTAGATCATCAAAAAAATAGAGAAAACAAACTACTAGAAACAGTTGTTCGCTTTTATAATGATAACGAGCTTTTTCTAAAACTTAAAATGGCGACCTATAACATTTCTATATTTTACAATAAAATTCCAGAAAACAGTATGGGAAACTTAAAAAATATTAGAGATGGATTAGGTGATATTTTAAAAGCGCTTCAAGATCCAAAAAAATTGGAGTCGTCATTAATTCAATAGCCGCATTTAAAAGTTTCTATGATTCTGAAGAATATAAAACAGCACTTCAATCAGTTGATGCTTCTCCTTATCTAATAGTTTCTTGTTTAAAAGATTCTTTTGAGGTTATACAAAAACATGAAGGATTATCTCCTCGATACAAACAAAAAGTAGATACTTTTTTAGAAGGCCTGGTTTTGAAAAAAGAGCTTTATAATCCAGTAAATCAAATGATACTTTCTAAGTCACAGAAAAAAGTAGCAGGAGGTTTATTTGATCATTTAAAAATTATAAAAAGAGGCGAACATTATATTGTTAGTATAAAACCATTGGAAGGTGAGCTAGAAAAGGAAAAAATCAAAAAAAATCTCGAACAATATATGACAGCGATTAGAAGTGCATCTGGTGTCGAAGTAAAAATGAGCACAAACCAACAAGGTTTTCAATTGCGTTTTACCACCAAAGAAGATTAAGCTCATTTACCCATGGAAATTTTAGGCTTATCTGAATTTAACTGGTTCACTGATAAAGATATTAGTGAAATGCAGATGGATTCTACTTATAACAATTATCTCCGTAGCCCTTTTAAGAAAGCATTAGAGCAAAGTATCGCAGGGAAACTAAAAGAACCAAAACCTAAACCTGTTGTAACAAAACCAAGTGATAAACCGAAAGAAAAAGCATCATGGAATCTCCATATGCCTACTTTTGGTCTTTTTAGTGGTGGTGAAGCAAGTTCTTCAGCTACCTCAAGTTCTTCAAGAAGAGGAACATCTGCTTCTACAAGCATACCACCACGTAATAATCAAATACCAGCCGTGTTAAGTCCTGAAATTAAAGTAACCTTGGTTGGTAACACTGGTGTTGGAATCGCTCATTTACTACAACGTTATATTTATAATAATTTTTACGTAGAATATGTTTTATATAGAGATCATGGAAATGGCTCCTGTTTTAGAGTATTAAACAATCACAATGTTTCATTTAGTTTTAATGCTACTGCAGGTGAAGAAGACTATGATAGAATTAGACCTATTTCATATACTAATACAAATGTCGTAATCATTGCATTTTCAATTATTAAATCAGCGACATTTACTGCTGTGCGTGAAAAATGGCTTCCGGAAATACGACATTATCTTCCTAATATTCCTATTGTGCTTGTAGGTATAAAGTCCGACTTGAAAACTGATCCAGATACGCTTGAAACTTTGCGAAGGAATGGTCAAAGTATTGTTTCACAAGCTGAAATTGATGCTTTAAAACGGGAATTTCATCTTGATAGTTATATAGAAGTTTCTTCATTAACCGGCAGCGGTGTTAATGCCGCATTTGAGAATGCTGCTTATGCTGCCAGTTGGAACACACTTCAAACTGCAGCTACAAGCGGAATAGGTAGACCTTAATAATAATGTATTAAACTCCCTCGCATCACAAAACGTGCTTCTATTAAATATTCAAGTTAATACCCCTGTTTGTTCATATTCATGCCCTGTTCATTTCAATAAAACAATCTGCAAAAGTGAACAAACTCATCATTAAAAAACATTTTCAGAAAATAGGATTTCTAGTTAATTCAAACAGTTCTAGTAGTTTCATGGGATGCCTATGACTTACAAATTACTGCTGCAGCAGTAACACAAAACAGTTTTATAACTATTTCATATAAATTTTATTGAAAACCATCAAAAATTACCGTTAAAGCAGTAATTGTAATTATTTTAAAGTCATAAATAACAAAATGGATTTCATTTATTCATTTTTACTGCTACAGTAGTAAAAAATGATAATTTAAAAGTGCTTAGTATGACTTCAAGCGATATTGGCAAAATAGTCTGCTATTTCAGTAAAACAAAGTGGTTTATCACAAATACAGCTAGCCGAGTTAGCTGGTGTTGGTAAATCAGTTGTGTTCGAGATTGTAATGGGA
>JBFWPS010000273.1:0-2964 GCA_050249855.1 Gammaproteobacteria bacterium | reverse complement strand
GCCCGTAAACCACCAACGCGTCATGGTGGATTACGGGCCTAACGTCCCTAATCCACCCTACAAGCATGTATTCTCCCTCTCCCCCAACTTGTTGGGGGAGAGGGTTGGGGTGTTAGGGGGTAGGAACAATCATCACCCCCTCATCCCAGCCTTCTCCCCCTAAAGGGGGAGAAGGCGTATCTTTTCATTTCTGCAGATCCTCAAGTAAATCTCTCTTGCCTGGTTTTAAATTACGCGATTTTACTGTTGCACCCTCAGTCAGAATGCATTAACATAACACAATTTAGTCAAATTTAACTCAGGAAAAGACATGCCTACACAAAAATCCGGAATCATAACCCCTGCCAAAATTACGAATCTTCAAGAATTTCCAGATGAACTACTATTAGTTATCTTATCATATTGTGACATAGCTTCATTGTTAAAACTGAAACAAGTATCTAGACGGCTGAATGAGCTTCTAGCGGATGATTCTTTATGGAAGCGTTTTATACCGGATCTAACCGTTACAGATGCTTCACAACAAAGTAACGAAGCCATATTTCTGAATGCTTTGCAAGATTTGAGAATTAAACTAAATGTGAATCTCTTTGATCCCAAATTATCTACTTTAACAATTAATCAAGTACTCACTGAAAATGAATTTATTTTATTGGGTATGTTTTTATTATTTTCTAGTCACATTAACAAAATTGAGTTTTTACAAGTACCTAATCCAAATAGCGAGTATATTAGTAGAGTCCTTCAACCAACCATACCAATCTCTGGAACAGAATATAAAGATATTTTAGATTTTTGTGTGGGGGTTGGGCAAACTAAGTTTAATTATTTAAGAATTAATGAAAAACAGTGGCCTGTACTCAAGCATTTATTACCATATCTTTCTATTCATGCTGTTCAAATTGAATTAAGCAAAAAAGAAGACATCAATGAATGTTTTTCTATGCTAAAGAAAACATCGATTAAACGTATTTATTTGTCTTCTTATAATTCTGAAGCGTTTCAGGCAGGTGATAGAACAAATCTAAATTTAAATAAATTGATTTTAAATACACTTTTAAGAACTAAATTAAGACAACCGATAGAAATTTCTATAGATACCACAATGGATCAAGATGTAGTTAATGCTTTACAAAGCTGCTTGCTACCCGATTTTAAAGGTCGCGTCAAAGTAAATGGATTAATATATGCTTTAAAAAACACAACAAATGATTGCTTTCAAACGCTATTAAAGGCAATGAAAAACTCCAAATTAAAAACATTACGTATTGCTGAACGTAAACTTGAACCACATCAAATAGAACAATTGATCGATGCGTTACCAAGTTCATTAGAAATACTTGATTTGAGTTACAATTACATTCCTTTAGAAACACTAAAAAAATTAATGCAAAAGTTACCGTCAGGCGTAACAGAACTTAATTTATCAGGTGTGGGACTTGAAGATGCTAGCTGCATTTTTGAAAAACTCCCTGATTCATCTATTAAACGTCTCATCTTAGATCGTAATGGTATGGATGCTTTTAGCGTTCAAAGCCTAAGCTCAGAACCGATACGTTCTAATGGTATACAAGATGTAACTCAACTAGCTAATATCATAAAGTCACCTGATTGTCGCTTAGAAAGATTATCATTATATGAGTCTAACAATGTAAAAGTGGGCGTTAGAAAAGTTGTAAAAGCATTAGCATTCAATACAAGTTTAAGATTCGTTAATTTACACCCGGAGTCAGGGCGTAGTAATCTAACAATCGGAAACAACACCTATATAAGACTTGCTGAAGTCATGGCTGGTAATTTATATATTTGTAATTCTCCTATGTGGCGAAATAATGATAAAAACTCAGAAGAAACAATCAAAATTTGTGCTTTACGTAATACTCAGTTATGTCATGCAAGAGAAAATATCGAGATGACGAAAGCGACGAAAATTCTTGATAGTGTCAAACAATACCTAGAAAATGCTCGTGCTCAAATCAGTGAAGCAGAAAAAATTAATCAAGCACTTAAAGAAAAATATCCTTCACAAGCGCAAAAATGTGAAGAACATTGTAAAGACTTACTGCAACAAATTGAACTTATTCATTCAGAAAAATTTCAAACCAAAGAACATAAAGCATCTAAAATAATTAGCAGTTTCTTTCGTCATCACCATGACAGGCAAATGCTGAAACATAGAAAAGAAGCAAGAGAATTTTTCACGCTAGAAAATCAAAAAGCGTTTACACAAAAGCTAGTAGAAGAACAAAACTTTGAAGAGTTAGGAGAATTTGCAACAGCTATGCAAAACAAGGATTATCTCGCTTTATATCGTTTGATGGAAAATCATGAAAAAACCATGGGGTCACGTCTTGAATCGTAGCATTTTTGACGTTTTGGAGTCAGGTTGAAAATAGCCATTATCCAAACTCATAGATATACTAGGCTTAGGTGAAAAAAGTGCGATTCAACTCGCATTAAAAAGATCAATCCCTTTATTAGTAGATGAAAAGCAAGCTCGTAATATAGCAAAAAAACTAAAAATTCAAATTATTAGTACTGCAGCGATATTATTACAAGCAAAAAAATTAAAGTTGATAAATAATGTTAAAACAATTCTTGATGACTTACTTAAAGAAAATTATCGATTTTCAAATGAGTTAGTACATGAAATTTTAACGTTAGCACAAGAAAACTAAATCGATGCTACACAATCCAGAACTGACAATTTATTTTAACGCAGCACTGGATTGCCACGGCCAACAAAGAACGCGGGCCTCGCAATGACGGATTCGTCAGACTCAGACTGCTCAAGTAGAGTAGGCAAGAAGTTAGAAGAGAATATCCCTCAAACACTAGGCACTGACTAGTACCAAGTGCAAGATTGATTTAAATTCAATCTATTGCAAAAGGAGCTACGAATGGTCAAAAAATACAAACATTTAACAGAACAAGACAGAATATTCTTAAGAATCATGTTGGAAA
>JBFWPS010000272.1:0-2971 GCA_050249855.1 Gammaproteobacteria bacterium | reverse complement strand
TATTACAATATTTCTCTATCCCTTCAGGTTAATTTATAGTTTTTTTAAGTTTTTATTTGGTACTAAATCATTTGATGAGCAGGTAGATGAGTTAGCGCAAGCATGGGTTGCTCAGCAGATGGCGGACTGGGAGCAAGAAAAATATTGTGATCCATCTTATTTTTTCGAGGGAGTAGTAGTTATCCTAAAAGACTACAAAATTATGGACAAAGAAGGCAGAAATTATACAATCTCATCTTTAAGAAGAATGGTGCTGAAATCATGTCCAGAGTTCACTAAAGGTTCAGATATTGATTGTCTATTAAACGGTAGTAAAATACACGAGTCTGCTGTGCAACTACTTGCAAATTTATTAGGCGTCTCATTTCATATTTTCCAGAAAGGAACAAGCGAAGATACTCACATAGATATTAAAATCTCTCCCGCAACAAAAGGTCAATATTCTCATAAATGGGTTAGGTTACACAGGATGTTAGAACCTGAAAGAGAATGGTATACGCTTTACACTGATTTTGATCGAAAAGTATATGATGAAAATAACTTAGATGAAAATAGTCGCCGTATTGTAGAGTTTTTCAGACGCTGTGAAACCATGCCCCAAGAAGAATTTGACGAGTTGCAAGAGCGTACAGTCCGTGAATCCTATGGTTCATTTATTGGCCCTAAAAGAAGCCTATTCTAAAATACTCGATGCCAGAAAGTTGTCAAGTATGACTGACAAAGATTTCTATATAATTAAAATTAGACAATACTGAAAAATATCTTTTAGCAGGTTTGATGTTAATAAGTCCTACGTTTATAATGCATGAATATCTTTTTATTTTGAATATCAGATGCACCGAACTTTACAACAGATAAATTACACTAGAGGTAATTATGAATTTGCAAAAATGTCCAAAGTGTAATTCTAATAATATATATTTTGATGGGAGTCTTTGGATTTGTCCGGAATGCTTTTATGAATGTGATAATTTAGACGTGGCAGATAATTCTGATACTCAGATTATTAAAGATGCATATGGAACAAAGTTATCTGACGGCGATTCGGTGACTTTAATCAAAGAACTCAAAGTGAAAGGCTCTTCATCGACTATTAAGATAGGCACAAAAGTTAAGAATATTAAACTTGGTGAATTTGGAGCAGGGCATGATATCAGTTGCAAAATAGAAGGCTTTGGGGCGATGAATTTGAAGTCGGAATTTGTTAAAAAAGCTTAATACTATCCAAGACTGTTCGGGCTATCCGTAGTCGCATTCACCCTGCACCGAGTGCTTGATGGTGAAACCCTGCAATTTAACAAGGTTAAATAATATGTATTTGAACAGCAGATTTTTTATAACAATAGCAGCGCTAAGTGGTTTTATGGTTACATGCCTTGGTGCATTTGGCGCTCATGCTCTGAAGTCTATATTACCCCTAGATATGATTAATATTTATCAGACAGGAATTACCTATCAATTTTATCATACACTAGCCTTGCTACTAACAGGTCTAATGATGGTGAATTTCAATAATAGATCTTTGAAATTCTCAGGGGTTATGTTTGTAGTTGGTATAGTTATATTTTCTGGCAGTCTGTATATGCTGGCCTTAACTGGCATAAAACAACTAGGAATAATTACACCCGTGGGTGGAATTGCTTTTTTGATGGGATGGTTATCACTTGCTGTGGGTATAAATAAAAAGCATACACGCTAAATAAATAGTGTTGTTTAAGTGATTATTTGGGTTTAATGTATTATACAAATTTTCTAGTCATTCTTTTAAAGCAGGGCAATTTTGTTGCTATGATAGATTTACTTTGTGCATAGGTGGATTTTTTCAAATCACGTGATATAGATAAAAGAGGAGCGGGATGGTGACTTTTAACCTTGGTATCAATTTTATCAAATATATGTTTATTGATTTTTCTCTCAATTTTTAAGATATCATGTTGAAGTTTAAGAATAGTAGAATCTTGTGCTGCAATGCCCGCGCTTAATTTGTCAGAATAATCAGACATTGGACCTTGCACAAAATATCGAAATAGTAGGTTTTGCACAAACATTAGGGTAACTGATACTATAACTGCTACGCTGAGTGAAGTGGCAAGTGTATGTAAGGCTAGGGATATATTCGGGGAATTTTCAACTATAAAAACACTTGCAATTTTATGCACTAATTTTAGAGCAGATGATTCAGCAATGACGATAAAAGTCCAGAATGAAGCAAGGCTGAGATAATTATTTTTTATAAAATTCAAAGAAGAAGTGATAAATTTGAGGATGGCCTCAAATGATTTTAGACTTACAGCTGCTGCAATGAAATTTAGAGAGTTTGAGCGGGAAAAACTTTCAGGAGAATTTGTGGCGTTTGCACCCCTAGAATGTCTAGTATTTTGCTGTCGAATATGCTTTAATTGGTTAGATAACGCTTTTTTCTTTTCCTTTAATTTCTTGATGGTTTTGTTATTCCAGTCTTGAACCTTATTTTTTTCAGATATTTCTTGTAACTTGCTTAGTGTATGATTGAAGTAATGATGCAATGTGATGCCTATGAGCAGAGCAAAACTTACGCTTAACAGTACTATAGCCAAAGGGTTGAGAGTGATAAGGGAAAGGTTGAGAACTGGTAAAATGCTATTCTTCGCTAAAAATTCATACACATAAAAGCTGGCCATTGCTAGAAAACCGATGTTCAGAGTGTGATTTAACACATTATTGAATGCAGAGAGGGCAGCGTAAGTATATCGTTTTCTTTTTGTCGTATTTATCCCAACGATATGATTGATAAAGTAAGTGCTGATATTTTGTTTTAATCTTTCTAAACGTCTTTTTGTCGTAGTAAAATAAGCTATTAAATTGGAGATCATGTTAATTTACAACTAAGTTTATTATTTGAAAATATTTCGGTATATTTTAGCAGCTCAACCTTAACTTATAATGAACCGGTTTTAGTTGAGCAACTGTCTTTTTTGGTTCTTATCTTGGA
>JBFWPS010000271.1:0-2975 GCA_050249855.1 Gammaproteobacteria bacterium | reverse complement strand
TGCATCCTTCGCTCCTTCATAAAATTTTTTCCATTTTAACTGATTTCAATTAGATAGTCTTTGGTTTTCAACACTCCCAATATAAATTTATATTGTTAGTTTTATAATCAAAAATAGCATGTCCTTTTGTTATTATTATGGTCTTAAAGCCATATTTTATTTATATGTTTGTACAGCTATATTTTGACAATATAGCTGTACAGCTATATAATCTATTAAAAGCACTATGAGAAAATAAAATGGAACAACTCATTCATTCTTTAAAAGCATTGGGCGCAACTATAAAGCGTCAGCGCAAAGCTAAAAAGTTGACTCAAACAGAAGTTGGCAATGAATTTAATATTGATCAAAGTACTCTCTCAAGCGTAGAACAAGGTGCTGAAGGTACTCGATTGATAACTTTATTTCGAATTTTAGCTGCACTTGATCTTGAAATGGTTATTCGTTCAAAAGGTACTAAGAGATCTGACGATATGGAGTCGTGGTAAATGGTACGTAAAAAAATGCATCGCGAGTTATTTGCTTATATGAATGGCGTTGCTGTTGGACGTCTTCTAAAAGAATCAACTGGACAACTGGTTTTTCAATATGATGAAAACTGGTTAAACAAAAATATCTCCCGCCCTATCAGTTTATCTATGCCGTTAACAGAATTGCCATACAAAGGTGCTGTCGTCGAAAATTTTTTTGAAAATCTACTTCCAGATAATGAAGCAATCCGTCAGCGAATACAAAAACGATTTAAATCAGAATCGACAAAATCTTTTGATTTATTATCTGATATTGGTGCTGACTGCGTAGGAGCATTACAATTACTGACTCACCCATTAACAACGTCCATAAAAAACGTTGAGGCCGAAGCTATTGATGATGCAGAAATTGCAAATTTATTGAAAAATTATTTATCCGCACCATTAGGAATGCGACCTGATACAGACTTTAGAATATCAATCGCTGGTGCACAAGAAAAAACAGCGCTTCTTTGGTATCAAAATCAATGGTACTTACCTAAACATTCAACACCAACTAGTCATATTATTAAATTACCTATTGGAAAAATTATACATGCTGGAATTGATTTATCTGAAAGTGTTGAAAATGAATGGTTATGTTTAAAAATTCTAGCTGCCTTCTCTCTTCCTGTAAATCAAGCAGATATTGTTCATTTTGAAGATATAAAAACGCTTGTAGTTCAACGTTTCGATCGAATCTGGGCTCCTTCAGAAAGCTGGTTAATGCGATTACCACAAGAAGATTTTTGTCAAATACTAGCAGTACCATCCGCTTTAAAATACGAATCAGATGGAGGACCAGGCATAAAATCAATTTTAGATATATTACAAAATGCTGAAAGTGCTTTGGAAGATCGTACGCGATTTTTCAAAACAGCTTTCTTGTTTTGGGTCATGGGCGCCATTGATGGACATGCAAAAAATTTCAGCGTTTTAATCAAATCACATGGGCGTTTTCAACTCTCTCCTATTTATGACGTAATTTCTGCATATCCTTTAGCTGAAAAACGTGAGCTAGAATCGCAAAAACTGAAAATGGCCATGTCTTTAAAATCTTCTCAAAATCATTATAAATGGCAAACCATACAGCTTCGTCATTGGTATGTAATGGCACAATACTGCCATTTTCCACTACAAAAAGTCGAGGATATAATTGCCAGTGTTTTTGATCAAATGGATGAAATCATTTTAAATCTCGAGATGAATTTACCTAACAATTTTCCATCTCATATCAGCAATGCAATTTTTAAAGGTATGCAGGGAATTAAAAATCGCTGTAGATGAATACTCCTTTTTTATTAATCATAATAGTACAAAATGATTAATAAAAAAGGAGTATTCATCATACAATGGAATTGGCAATTACCTAATTGGCCCAAATTTGAATGCGATCAAGAACAGTTAAAAATTATTATGAAGGCCACCTAATTCTAATAAAGCTTTTTCAACATTTCAGGATGATATTCAGCAAGCTTTTCATTTTTCTTAAGCTTTTCGATTAAATCAGGATTGGCAATGAAAGATCTTCCAATGGCAATACAATCAAAAGCATGATTTTCAATATTTTTTTCAGCACTTTCTATTGAATAACCACCACAAGCCACTACAACGCCATGATAATGATCGCGAATAAAACCTGTCATCGTACGATCACTTAATGAAATAAAACGTAGACTATCATCAAAATTACCCGTATGTACGTAAGCCATGGGTAAAGTATTAAGGTACTCTAACAATGTGATAAAAACAATTTCATCACGTTTATCATCTATAATTTCATTCAAATGTGCTGCAGGAGAAATTCTAAGCGCTACACGCTCAAATCCAATTTTTTTTCCACACGCTTCTACTATTTCTATAGCAAATCGAGCCATGTTTTCAGGTGAACCACCGTATGAATCATTTCTTAAATTTGTTGAATGATGAAGAAATTGATCGATAAGATAACCATTCGCACCATGAATTTCTACACCATCAAAACCTGCTTCTCTAGCATTTTGAGCTGCGGTTGCAAAATCATCGACGAGCTTATGAATTTCATCCATACTTAATGCTCTGTTTTTACCGTAAAAAAGACCGTCTGATCTTTTAACGGGTCCTGACATCATAGTTTCTGAAGGTCCAATCGGTAATTCACCATTTAAAAATACGGGATGACTCACACGCCCCACGTGCCAAATTTGACAAAAAATCTTACCCCCTGCTTCATGTACTATTTCAGTAACTTTACGCCATCCAGCAATTTGTTCTTTAGTATAAATACCAGGGGTATTGGAATATCCCCGTCCATCAGCCCGAATAATCGTTCCTTCTGTAATAATTAATCCCGCATCAGCACGACGCGCATAGTAACTCGCCATATCGTCTGTTGGCACCAAATGATCATTAGCAATATTACGCGTCATAGGCGCCATGAAAATATGGTTTTTCAAAGTAAAAGTCCTGTTTAATTGAAATGGTTCT
>JBFWPS010000270.1:0-2978 GCA_050249855.1 Gammaproteobacteria bacterium | reverse complement strand
ACATGACTTTTAATAACGCTATTTTCGCCTGCACCAGTACTATGATATTTTTGCTGACTTAAACCAGTACCTGCAGTAATGTAAGGACCACTGAACAGTTTTTTACCAGTATATACGACAGTTGCAGGACGAGTGTTAGTATAAGCTACTGATGCATTGCTAGTTACAGCAAAAAGGCTTGTTGCTACTAGAGCAGCGCCAAGTAATTGTTTTTGATATTTCATAATAAATCCTTATTACTTTTATTGTTATAAATTCTCTTCGAAGTATTTGGAATTTACTCCATCATATTTCTTATGTGCTGAAGATATTGCCACATAAGAAAATTCTCTTCACTTGAGAAGCGCAGAAGTTTTATATCCTACACTTCTTGCTTAAAATATTAATTAAATAAATGATTAATATTTAAGACTTAATTTGGTTTACAACTTTACTATCACCTAGTCCAGAAATACCTGAAACCACTTTAGTAGCATAATCTGAATCTGCTTTAGGAGCTTTACCTGACAGATAAACTACGCCATTTTTAGTTTCAACTTTCAAACCAGAAACATTTTTCTTGTTAACTAGTTGTTCTTTTAATAAAACAGCTTTAACTTTAGTTGTAATCCATGTGTCAGTCATTGGTTGTTCGCTTTCAACAACAAGTAAATTGTCATAATTTACATCTTTAACGCCTTTACTTGATTTAGCAAGTTTAACTGCCGCATCACGTTGATCATTAGTTTCTAATAAACCAACCAAATGCACCACACCATTAATAGTTTCTACGTTAATATCTAATGGGCTTACACTAGGGTCAGAAGTAAATTTAGCATAAGTTACTAGAGTTAATTTAGAATCTTGCGCAAAATTTGCAGCTTTTGTTGCTTTTGGGCTAGTAGCAGCTACAGAAAAGTTAGGAGCTAATAAGCTTGCACACAATGCTGCGGTTAATAATGTTGAATTTTTATTGTTCATAGTAATTCTTCCTTATAGTTAATTATTATTGATTAAACACGTACATTTTCAGGATTATGCTTTAAAGCTTTTGCATTTTTATTTCTGTGTTTAGCACCTGAACCACTTTTTTCTTTTTTAAATGTTGATTTAGTGCTTTTTGCCACGTTACCTTTGGCATCGTCTTCGTCATCTTCATCACTACTTTGCGATTGCTCAAAAATCATATTTTTTAATTCACGAGCTTTATCACCGATCTTTTCAGCTTGAACAGAAACAGCTTCTGAAACTTCATTCTTCTGTTCTAAAGCTTTATCTTTTAATTTACTAGCTTGAGCAACAGTTTGGTCTTTTAAATCAACAGCAGTATCTACTGCGTTATTTTTCAATTCTACTGCTTTATCATTAAGCTCATTAGCATTTTTTAATGCTTCATCTTTAAGTTCGCCAAGTCTCCCCGCTACTTCGTCTTTAACACCAAATAGCTGGTCTTTAAGCTCTAAAGATTTTTCTTTTAATTCTTTTATAGCAGATGTAAATAAAGCCGAAGAATCTTTAACATCTAAAAATGCATCACGTATCTCTAACATATGATCTTTAACATCAGCTACTTTTTCTACAATCAAATCTTTTATTTCTGTAGCTTGAGCAGCTAATTCGGTAACCGCTTGCTCGGAAACTTTAACGTCTTTGTCTTCATTTTTTTTGTTAGACATTTCTCTTACCCCTTAGAAATTATTTTAATTTTTGATTAAAGACGTCTTTCACTCGTCTATAATAACACTAATGAGAATCATTATCAAATAAAAATACTTATCATTTATGTCTGACAAAATTCTATAATTAAGAATTTACTAAATTAACGTAATCTATATATAATGATTGAGAGGGAAAAACTATGTCTAAAATTTTAGAAGCACGCAGCATAAAAAGCATTCGCAGGATGTATAAGCTTTTATTTATTGTGGCAATAATACTTGCATTATTCAATTATCGTTGGGAACTAGTTACAGGTTTTCTTATAGTCGCATTAATACTAGTGATACTGTATTTGCGCTGTCATCTATCAAAAAAATATCATTTGTTTCAAAGTGAGTTATATTTACGTTGGTCTGACGCTTTGCGGCGTAGTGGTGTCTATACAGCAGAGTCTGTGTCTAATAATGAAACATATATTGTTTTTGATGGTTCAGATATGAATATTCTTGAATCTAAAAATGTGCGTAGTGTTACCAAAGATCGCGAAGATGGGTTGATCATTACTCCTTTAGAAATTCTTGGTCCGCAATATGATTTAGAAACATTGGGAATAGATCCAGAAGATGTGACAATTAGAAGCAATCGACTAATAATTAATTTTTCTGCAGTGCCTCAAGGCCTGGTGGCAGTAAAAGTCACAAGTTATTGATCAACTGTAAAAGTTGACGCAGCCGTGAACTCCTATCATGAGTTTTTACAAGCTATGGTTAAAGCAGCTGTTATTAAAAGTGAAGATCATTTTTTGATTGATTTTGATTTTTGTGGGTGCGAACGGCATTGAGTTCAGCAAGGGATTTGTTCAACTGGACTAAGCTTTGATCCAGATTTTCAGCAAGACCTTTAGCAATGTCACATAACTCTTTAGCAGTTTTTAGTGTGGACTGAGTTTTGGTGTAATTCATAAATAGCTTTATATCTGCAACAGTTATCAGCGATAGGCTTTCGTAGTTTTTAAATAGCTGAATACTGTGGGCGAGTATCACGGCAATCTGACTGAGCTCCATAAGCAATTCATCTTCAGAACTAATAGCAGAGTAATCGACAAAAACCTGGGCTTCATCTAGCAGGGCTTGCAAGGTTGTATCTGATAAAATCATAGAGGCCTCTAGATTTATAACCTATATAAATTTATTTTATCATATACTCATAGTTATTAAAACAACTATTTTCTTTCGAGTAATATCAATACGATATCTAAAAAAACACTAATCCTCTGATTTTTAATTTTTTTACCAAAAAAGATATTTTACCACATGGTGCTTGACTCATCATTCGTGGTG
>JBFWPS010000269.1:0-2980 GCA_050249855.1 Gammaproteobacteria bacterium | reverse complement strand
ATAGTAACAGTATCAAATAAACTGGCAAAACAATACTTCCCCCATACATTAAGTAGTTCAGCACAGCATTTTTTATTGTTGCCAGTTAGGGAAGCTTGGAAAATGATTTTACTTGAAACCACGCATAATCTTGAACTGAAATGGCGACGCTCTGTTTATCCTTACTATGAAACTAAGCTTATGAATAAATGGCCTTATGCAAACATGACATCGAGCAATGAAAGGGCGTTTTATCATTTTATTGAGCCAGAAACAGGCTTACTTTGGCGGTTTGTCAATGATGAACTTTCAGCTTATATTACATTTGAAGCTGATCACTGGGTTAGAAAAATCTGGTTAGGGGAAGGATTGCCATTCACTAATTCTTTTTTATCGTCTTTAGAGAAAGCATTTCAACTATCTCAACTACACTCTGCTTCTCAAAATGTAAATGTTCCAATACAAGTAAATATGAACCCAACGCCAGGTATATCACAATATACTTTACAATCAGGTGATTTTAGGTTGAATTATCGTAATGGACCTCAAGAATGGCAAAACTTAAATATGAAATTAGGAGAATATAGTCATGTAGAGTTATTTGTTATAGCAACGAATGGTCGTGAATCTTTGATTTCGGCAGATGGTCCTGGTGCTCTTTTAAATTTACTCAATCAAGGCATAGTACAATTTTTAAATGATAATATCGTCCGTGTTAGTTGGCCCATCAATCTTTCACAAAGAAAATATACAATTACAATATTGTTTCGTAGCGAAGGTGATATTCTAAAGTTACTATTGCATGATGAATTAAATTTTAAAAATAAAATTTTTCAATAGTTCTCCTCCACTCTGAAAAGCCCATATGCTTTCATTACGAGTGTAGCAAAGCGACCGAGTGTTATAGGGCGGTCAAAATGTGCAATTCAGACAAGCTTAGGTTGAAAAAATATTATGCGCACATGTTCGCATTGTAATGCTTTTTATAGCAATGACACCTTATAAATTTTCGTGAAGATGTATCTTATAAATTTCAAATTTTGTCAAAGATATGATATAATGTCGGCATTATGAAAGAAAATTCATTATTAAGACAAACCCCCATTTAAAAAACGAAGCAGAGCGTAAAAAACTCATTGAGCGTTCTGTAATGACTTCTTCTGGTGTTGAAGGTATTACCGTAAATACAATGGAAACTGTCAATATTTCAAGAACAAGATCAAGAAAAGTTTATCATACATTAGCTAAACGAAAGTAGATTGTTCAAATTAATTCTTGAGCTTCAGCTATATCCATTTTATTTTTTGATTTGATTGATAAATAATTTTTTAAAACCTCATTGTTTGAATCCGGTCATAGTCTTCATTGGGTGAGACATTATAACGATTTGTCATATAATCATGTAACCTTGTTTAAAAGAATAAATTAAAGACATCCAAAATTTACCTCAAAAAAGTATTTTAATATTTCATATATTAAAATCATTTGTTTGTCAATTTTATTTAGATAGATTGTAAAATGAAAATATGAGATAATAACATCCTTAATAATAGTAGAGATAACATATACATGCAAAACAACCGCTTCCTAAATGCTTTACAACGACAACCCGTTGATAGAACCCCTGTTTGGATCATGCGACAAGCTGGTAGATATTTACCTGAGTATCGTGCGACACGTCAAAAAGCGGGTGATTTTTTAACACTTTGTAAAACACCTGAATTAGCGTGTGAAGTAACATTGCAACCTATTCGACGATTTGAATTGGATGCTGCTATTTTATTTTCTGATATTTTAACGATTCCTGATGCGATGGGTATGGGTTTACGTTTTTCTGAAGGAGAAGGCCCTTATTTTGAGAACCCTATTAGAACTGCTTCAGATATAGAAAAATTAGGTGTGCCTGATCCAGAAATTGATTTGCGATATGTTATAGATGCGGTTAAATTAATACGACACGAGCTTGATCAAAAAGTTCCATTAATTGGGTTTGCAGGTAGTCCATGGACTATTGCAACTTATATGGTTGAGGGACGTGGAAGCAAGCAATTTAATCATATTAAAAAAATGTTGTATAAAGAACCGGCTTTACTTACCCAATTATTATCTATTTTAACGAGTGCTATTACCGATTATTTAAATGCACAAATCAAAGCAGGTGCGCAAGCGGTCATGCTTTTTGATACTTGGGGTGGAATATTAACGACGGATGCTTATCAACAATTTTCTTTACTTCCTATGCAAAAAATTATTGAGGGTCTTATTAAGGAACAATCAGGACAGTCAATTCCATCGATACTTTTTACAAAAGGTGGTGGACAATGGTTAACAAAACAATCAGAAGTAGGTGCAAATGCATTAGGTGTCGATTGGACAATCGATTTATCTAAAGCAAAACAAATGGTAAATGGAAAAGTTGCTTTACAAGGCAATATGGATCCTTCAGTTTTATATGGTGATGAAAAGCGTATACGAGAAGAAGTTCAATCGATTTTAAGACAATTTGGTCCTAATCCAGGACACATATTCAATTTAGGACATGGTATTTATCCTGACATTTCACCAGAAAATGTTGCAATTATGATTGATGAGATAAAAAATTCGCGGCCAATTGAGCCGCTAGATTAGCCGTCATATTATTAATATCGTGTGGTGGTGATAGTTCTGCAATATCGAAACTAACGACTTTTTTTGCATTGATTATATGAATCATAAGCGGTAGTAAATCGCTTGGCATGATGCCTAATGGCTGAGGTGCACTGACGCCTGGTGCTACTGATTGATTAAATACGTCCAAACATAATGTAAGATAAATGATATCTTGATCTTTAATAAAACCATCAATCATTTTTTTGCAATATTCTAATTGGTTGATTTGATCTGCAAAAATCATTTTTACATTTAGTTCGTTTGCTGTTTCAAATAAGCTTTGAGTGTTTGCTAATGGTTGTATACCAATGCATAAATAATCAAATGATTGATTTAATGATTTTCGATGTTC
>JBFWPS010000268.1:0-3033 GCA_050249855.1 Gammaproteobacteria bacterium | reverse complement strand
TCTTTTAAATGAACCTCGACATGCTCATCGGAATGTATACTTTTTTTAGAAACTTTCAAACATCGTTTCAAAAATGATTCTTCGCTAGATAAGTTTAAAAAATCCAAAGCGTCTTTAGCTAAAGTAAACTCTCTGCACGGTATACTATCGACTAAAGAAAGTCTTATACTATCAAGTAACGATTGATTATCATCTACTAATACAACCGTTGTTGGATGATAACAAACAGGTATAAAATTTTGAATCTGCGAATTGATCATAATATGAGGTCCCTTATTATTTTATTTTTGGAAATATTAACATGAATTCCGTATATTTTCCAAACTCTGAATGGCATTGAATGTCACCATGGAATGATAACATCACCATTTTGCAAAAAGATAATCCAAGCCCTGTACCATGATAAGTGTTTGAAAAAAATTGTTCAAAAATTCGTGGTAAGATATCAGACCTAATACCACTAGCAGTATCTTTAAATATCAAAATATTTTCGTCTTTAGTTTCTTTTGTAGATATATGTATTTGGCCTTTATTTGCATCAGCAATATAGTATAACGCGTTTTTTAACAAATTAAACAACACATGATCAAATAATTTTTGATCACCTAAAAAATCAAAATTATGATCTATACTTACATGAACTAATTTTTTTTGCTTGCTCAGAAAAGGATACTGTGAAATGGCTAAATTAACAGCTTCTCTTATTTTTAATTCTATAAAATTCGTTTGGTCAAACTTGTCTTGCCCGATATTTGCCAGAAGCAAACGGATAATTAAAAAAGCTGATGAAATGGTTTCATCAATATTTGTCATGGCGTTTTTCATCGTCATTATTGAGTTTTCTCGAATCTTTTGAATAGGCAAATTATTTGCGCTTGCTAATTCATACGCTTCTATAAGACGTGGCAAATAATACTCAACACCATGTATCAGCCCTTTTATCGAGGCTAATGGTGTTCTAAACTCATGTGCAATGGTTCCAATCATTTTTTTCATTCGTTCAATATATAACTCTGCATCTTCTCTTTTAAGTTTTTCTGCTTCTAATTTTAACCTTCTTTCTTCTGCAATTTTTCTATCGGTAATATCAATCGAAACACCTAAAACACCAATAATATTTTGATGTTCATCATAAAGTGGCACTCTATTTGTTAGATAATAAATTGGCTTATTATTTTCATCATATAATGCAGGCTCTTCTACATTAATAATTGCTTTTCCTGTTGATAAAACTTGTTGATCAGCACGTTCAAAAGCCTCTGCTTGTCCTTCTGTCCAACCGGCAATATTTTTAATCTCATTGTAAGTGCGGTATCTATATTGTTCTAAAGATTTTAAACCAAGCATATTAAGGGTATTTTGGTTGCAACCAATCATTCGACAGTTTTTATCTTGCCAATAAACATTACCAGGGATTACCATGAGGAGCTTCTCATAAAAATAACGTATTCTTTTAACACATTCTTCTGCTGATATTGAACCTTCAATAACTTGCCCAGTAATTTCTCGAACTTGTTGAGCCCAAAAGATATTATGATCATCTTTATTTTTTTCATCGAGATACTTATTTATGACAATGATATAATCATTATTATATCTCGCTAGTTTAAATTGAGTTTGTTTATCATATTTGATCGTTTGATTAAATTGTTTCCGTTGGAAGGCGTTTTTAGCAATTAATAGAAAAGAAAGGTGTTGTTCATTTTCTATTAATATATCAATGTTTGCTTGTAAATACGCATTTTTTTTTATACGAAAAACATTGATAAAAGTTTGATTAAAAGCTTGTATAATGAAATCTTGATTTAAACATAAAACTGGCTCTGAAAATGAATCCCAAAATGAATTAGCAGTAATTTCTAACTTTTTTTTCTTCAAAGCTAATCCCTACTTCAAAACTATTTACTATGATTTTACTCTATTTTGCACTAGAACCAGGTCCGGAATTTATCTCCTTAGACGGAGACCTATCGTAATCTGGGCTCGTACACCTTGAGTCTACACGCGGCGGAGAATTATCTCTTAGGCCAAAAACAGCTTCGTTCGGAAATTCTAAAGGTGATACAGCCACCACTCTCGGATCAATATTAAAAGTTACACTTTCATCAGTAACCATAGGATATGTTTCGTGTCCCTCACGTTTAACAAAACCAAGTGTTTGTAATAAATTGGAATTGGTGATGGAATTCTTACCTGCAAATGCATTCAGAACGATGCTCACTTTCCCATAGTTATTTGATGATTGCGATGCCTCCATCATAAATGTTTTTAATAAAGCTCCCGCTACTTCTATCGTATTTGCATAAACAGGTGACAATCGATAAACATGCGTATCATCAGAATTTGTTTTACCTTTAATTTTTTTACACATAGTCATCATGCCATACCCTGCAAGAGTTT
Source organism: Gammaproteobacteria bacterium (assembly GCA_050249855.1). Taxonomy (GTDB): domain Bacteria; phylum Pseudomonadota; class Gammaproteobacteria; order JBGSLN01; family JBGSLN01; genus JBFWPS01. The sequence continues at coordinate 633 of JBFWPS010000268.1, read as the reverse complement.
TATCTTCAAAATAACCAATTAATTTTGAATCTGCGCGCGAGAGCCATCTCATCGTAAAAAGTCTTCGTTTAGCTGCATCTCGTTTAAATAGGGTTGATTCATATCCATCAACAGCTACCTGGTCATCAGAACGTAGTTCTCTCACTTTTCTGCTGAGAAGAAACTCTTTAGGTATTTCTTCCAACCAAAAACTAACATTTGATAGGTCCTCGACTGAATGGAAGCCTTTTTGTTGATAAAAGCTCCGTGTGCCAGGCACTGAATTTAGGACGCCTCTCGTTCTAGGTTTTTCTTTTATGTATTTATCATACACATATTCTAATAGTTGAGTACCAAAGCCGTTACGTCTATGTTGTTCTTCAATAATAAAAAGACCCACAGAAACTAAGGTATCAACTTCTTTTGGATCATCTCTTTCATCATAATCATATCGAGTAACCATAGCACATCCAATTAATGTGCCCCCCTCCACATCAACATTCCATAAGCAATGAATATTTTTTTTATTGATTGTATAAAAGGCCTCAACATCTTCTTCTGTATAATCCCAGCCTTCCTTGCTAGCCATATTCAACATAATATTTTTTAAATCTTCAAAAGTAGCTTCTTTAATCCTATATTTAAGCATAATAT
>JBFWPS010000267.1:0-3040 GCA_050249855.1 Gammaproteobacteria bacterium | reverse complement strand
ACCCGATGAATGCATCAAGTTTATTGTCAAGTCAAATTCCAGGCTACCATGATACATTTACAAATATGAAAGCGCTTAGCTAATTAAGGAATACGCCAATGAAACGTTATCTTGTTTTAATTTTTGGATTACTCACCATCATGAATGCTGCTGCAAATGAAAAGCTAGATTCAATTGTAGCTGTTGTAAATGGGCATGTTGTTACTGAAAAACAATTACTAATGCAAAAGAAAATGTATCAAGAACAATTGATGCATGAACATGCGGCCATCCCTAATGAACAAACTTTAAAAAAGCAAGCCTTGGATAATTTAATTGATATTCAGTTATCTCTTTCAGAAGCTGAAAAACAAAAAATCACGGTACCTGAAGAAAATCTTCAAAATGCGCTTAAAGAATTAGCTAAACGTAATAATTTATCCTTAGCTCAAATGCGTGAGGAAGTAGCCAAGCAAGGAATAAACTGGGAACAATATAAAAAACAAATTCGGAATCAAATTTTAATTAGTACTATCCAACATCAAGCTTTTTCGTCAGACATCAAAGTAACGCCTGCTGAAATCAAACAGTATATTGCTAAAAACAAAGATAAATTATCATTTATCACTGAATATAATGTTCAAGGTATCTTAGTCCCTCTTTCAGAAGAACCTTCCGCGGATCAAATCATTAAAACCAGTACACAAGCAAATAACATCATTCAAAGCTTAAAAATGGGTAAAGAAATAGATATTAATAATACGACCACCGCTGATGGACAACACTTATCAGCGGGTGATTTAGGCTGGCGACCATTAGAGCAATTACCACCTGATTTAGGTGTTTTATTACTTAAATCTCAACCTGGTAATTACTTAGGTCCACTTGAAGCACCGAATGGATTTTATATTTTTAAATTTGTTGATATTCGTAAAATAAAAAATCCGGCTATAGAACAAGACAAGAATTTTCTTACGAATGAAGCAAAAAGTATGCTTTATCATGAAAAATATACTAAAGCAGCAAAAACATGGCTTGCTGAATTACGTAAACATGCTTATATAAAACAATACTAATAATATGAAATCTGCGCTTATTACGGGTGGTTGTAAACGTATTGGAAAAGATATAACAAAAACATTACACCACGCAGGATATAATGTTGTCATTCATTATCGTCAATCTGAAACGGAAGCTTTAGCTCTGCAAAATGAATTGAATAATTTAAGAGAAAATTCTGCTTGGGTTGTACAAGCTGAACTAGGTAGTATTTCACAAATCCAACAAATGTTTGATAAGGTTATTACTTACTGTGGTTCATTAGATGTTTTAGTAAATAACGCTTCTAGTTTTTACCCTACCCCGATTGAAACAGCAACAGAGTCAACCTGGGATGACTTATTAAATAGTAATATGAAGGGTCCTTATTTTTTAATGCAAACGGCTATCCCCGAATTTAAAAAAAACAATGGTGTCATCATTAATATTTTGGATATTCATGCCAATAAGCCACAACGTCATTTTAGTATCTATTCGGCTGCTAAAGCCGGCTTACTTTCTTTAACAAAATCATTTGCTAATGAATTAGCACCTAATATTCGTGTTAATGCAGTTGCACCTGGTAGCATTTTATGGCCTACTAGTGCAGAAGTTAACGCAGAGAAAAAAGCGCGCATTTTATCGCAAATTCCATTAAAAACGCAGGGAACACCTCAAGATATTGCAGACACCGTTTTATTTTTAGTCCAACAAAAATATATTACTGGACAAGTGATTGCGGTTGATGGCGGAAGAAGTATTAATTATATGGATTTGAATGGGTAGATACTATGAATAATAAAGAACAATTAAAGTTAAATTATAAACAAAAGCTAGAGAAAGCGATTACTTATTTAGAGTACAGTTATAATAAAATTAATAAAATAAAATTACCCTACATCACAAACGATCCTGAAGAATTAGAGATTTGGGAAAGTTTTTGTGCACGATTTTCGCGTGTTGTAGATCTTTTTTTGACAAAATACATACGTGCTGCCATTTTGCTTCATGATCCTGGTTTTGAAGGTACTTTACGTGACTTTGTTAACCAAGCAGAAAAACTAAATCTACTTGATAATGCGGACCAATGGATGAGCTTACGTGAATTAAGAAATATTAATGCCCATGAATATACTGAAAGTGATCTTTCAAAATTTTTAGAACGTTTATACATTGAAACACCATTCATACTAACTATAAAAAATAAATTAAAATAATGCGACTTTCACTTACTGATAAAAATTTAATTATTAAAGCAATTACTGAATTTACTGGTAATCAAGATGTAAAACTATATCTTTTCGGAAGTCGAACACAGGATCACTTACGTGGTGGTGATATTGATTTATTACTTGTTACAAGTTCTGATTTATCAGAAGAATTAAAAATGAACAAACATAAAATTCTTAGTGCTATCAAAAAAAACATAGGCGAGCAAAAAATTGATTTAGTCATTGCATCTACTGATGTTCTAAAACAAGACGAGTTTATTAAAGAAATTTATAACCATGCTATCCCATTAAAATAATTTTTTTATCCTCTACATATGTAATCTTGCTTTTCTGTTATAACCCTATTTAATTTAACATCCCAGTCATTTGTATCAATAACGTCAGTTTTTTGAAATTCATAGGCCAAACCAATTAACAATGGTTTGTACACTCTATCTTTTTTATTTAAAAATGCAAAAGTTTTATCATAGTACCCCGCCCCCATGCCAATACGATCACCTTGTGAATTAAAAGCAACTAACGGCACAAACACACAATCAAGCTTCTCGGGTGGAAACACTAAAGGTTCATCTAAAACAGGTTCATTGATCCCATAACGATTTTTTTTCAATTCAGTATTTGAAACATAGTGCATAAATTTCATAGTGCCATTATCAATGGCTGGCAAATAACAATGCTTTCCTTCTTGCCAAATCTTTTCTATTAAAGATTTGCTTGAAACCTCACCTTTAACATCGAAATAACAAGCAATATGCTTTGCATTTTTAAAAAAATCGCTGGCTATTATGTTT
>JBFWPS010000266.1:0-3056 GCA_050249855.1 Gammaproteobacteria bacterium | reverse complement strand
CATATCATCAAGCGCGTGAGAATTTAAAAATAATTTGGACAGTTGCAAAAGTAAAGGCTTCAATAGCTGGTTATCCTGAAGAAACTTCTAAACAACTTGCGACAGTTACATTTTTAAAAGAAGCTTATATAGGTCACTTTTATTCTGTTCAATGGAGAAGTTTTTCAAGTCAAGTTGCGAAAATGGTCCGTGATTTTGAGAATCCTAATGAACGACACAATGACTTCCAACATTTGTTAAAAGATTTACTGGCGTTACAAAAAACCCCAGAGTTTAATCGTAATGGAAGATTGTATTTGATTCTTAGCGTTTTGAAAGACAAAGATGTACTTAGAAATGAAATGACTGCAGCTGCTGGGGGTAACCCTGACCCGTTTGTAGATTATTTTGATGATAGTAGGGTTCCAAGTGTTTCAGCGAGTGTTGACTCTAATCCTAGTGTAAAATTTCAAGCCCCGAAACAGGATTCGCAGGTATCTTGTGATTCAGCTCCGGAACAAATTGAAGCGAGAATAATTGAGATCTTAAGTCACTACAGAAAAATAACAAACAATACAAAGATGAAAGCAGCAGTAGGTATAATGATAACTAGATATGAACGCAATAAGCAAATAGCTGCTAATAATGCTAAACAATCAAGTTCAGTGATGCAAATAGATCCTACCGATCTGTGCCGCAAATTGCATGAACTTGATAATGGAACGGATTCATTATTAAAAGCAGCAATTGAAACGATAGCAGATGAATTTCCACAAATTTGGAATGATGCTTGTAATCCAAAAACGATATTTGCTAAAAAGTAGGGTGGCAAAGCGCGTTGCATTTTAAGCTGTAACGAGCGATCGTAGCGAAGCAATCCAGAACTGAATTTCTATTTCAACGCACTACTGGCTTGATACGCCTTGCAAAAAACGCAAGGCTCGCAATGACAAGATTACTGTACGTGCTACCAAGCAGTTGTAGAGGTTAAATCATTCGCTAATAAAAAATTCCCTCTCCCCCAACTTGTTGGGGGAGAGGTTTAGGGTGAGGGGAGGAAAGTTTTAATATCTAACAACCCCCTCACCTCAGTCCTCTCCTCCTTTCAGGGGGAGAGGAAGCGTATATTGCTCAAACGTTTTTGTGAATTCTAGATTGTATAAAGCGCGTGCCCACCAAACCGTGATGATTTTTAATGTAGGGTGGGCAAAGCGCGTATTCACCGTGTATGAATTTATCTTTGATTCATGGAGCGCGTGCCCACCAAGCGGCTCAAATCACCCAAACGTAAACGTATAAAATTTCGCGCTAGGGTTCGTCACAATCAACGTTAATTCACCCTCAGTTGTTTTTTCAAAACTTAATAATTCATATAAATTATTCATATCGACTTTTAGCATACTATTTTTAACATCATGACCAGCTCCTAGAACGACTGGTTTACCATTCAATAATACTTTAATTGAAACAGAAACATCTTGTGACGGCCCAATTACTGCAAATATTTTTTTACCAATAAAATGAAGCTTAATAGCCGCATTTTTTGAAACTGAAACAATATTTTCTGCTGCCACATACCATTTTCCATCTAAAGCCCAATGATGAAGTGCTAAAAATGCAGGAAAAGTGTATTCAGTTGCTTGCGCAGCTTTTAAATTTGGTTTACCACTAAAATTTTCAGCGCGAGAATAACCTAAATAGGTTTCAGGTGTTTGTTTTGCATACGCTTCACTTGAAAGTGACTGCTTCATGATTTTTGGTGAAGCATTTAATCCTAATAAATAACGAATATTATTTTCAGTGATATCATATTCACCTTCTCCAAAATGCACATAGACTACCTCACCGTTTGGATTGATAAGATAATGCGCTGGCCAATAATGATTGCGATAATTATTCCAAGTGACGTATTGATTATCCATCGCTACAGGATATTCAATATGATAGGCTTTTACTGCCGACTCTACATTATTTCGATTTTTTTCAAATTCAAATTCTGGTGTATGAATACCAATAATCACCAGTCCTTTATCACGATATTTTTGATCCCAATCGATTAAATAGGGCAAGGTTCTAATGCAATTAATACAAGAATAAGTCCAAAAATCAATGAGTACGACTTTTCCTTTCAATTCAGATAATTTTAAAGGTTTTGAATTAATCCAATAATCAATGCCTGCAATAGCAGGTGCTGGATAAGGAACATAAACGCCATTGATTAAATAATTATTTTGAACATTACTAGTAGGTTTTAAAATTTTAGTATTAAACATGGGGATAGTGAAATTATTCGTATAGATCCCAACAAGTGCTGCTAAAATAACAATCGTACCTAAAACTTTACGAAAAGCGTAAGCATGTTTTTTAAAAAACGATAAACTATCTACAATTGCTTTACTAAATAAAATAATTAATAGCATAGGCACTGCACTGCCTAAAGCAAAAAATAATAAAGTCAGTAGACTACCTGCATGTGTTTCTTGTGTGGCGATTTGTACGAGTGCCGCTGCAAGAATGGGGCCAGCACAAGGTGTCCAGATTAATCCAATCAGTGAACCAAATACTAATCCACTAAAAAATTCACTTTTTTGAGCGCTTTTATCTGTCATTTTAAAACCGATATTAGCGATGTTTTGTGTTAACAGATTAAATTTTTCAGACAGATAATTTGAAATCAAAACGATACCAAACAGTATCAGTAGAGCGTATGAAACATTTCTAAGTATATCTAAATTTAAATTCAAATGAGTCACTAGATAACGAGAAGATAGGGTAAATATTGAAAACATCAGAATAAAGCCCGTAACCACACCAAAAGGCCGTTTTTTATCACCTTGAATCGACCCTGATAAAATAATCGGTAGGATGGGTAGAATACAAGGAGAGGTGATGAGACCAACTCCTTCAACAAAAGCGAGTATTAAGTTAATTAAATCGGGTTGGTTGAACATAGGTGCCTCTTTATTGTTGTTAAGAATTGTAGGGTGGATTAGGCGCTTTAGCGCCGTAATCCACCATAACGTTTTGGTGGATTACGGGCCTTACGGCCCTAATCCACCCTACAATCGTTTTACTCC
>JBFWPS010000265.1:0-3058 GCA_050249855.1 Gammaproteobacteria bacterium | reverse complement strand
ATATTAGATGATTTGGCAGCTCAAGAACCAATTGACCTTGATGACGCCGCTAAACAAGCATTAGCCATAAGATTATTTAATATCGCTCAACAGTTTGATAATTTTCTTTCAGATGGGCATCCTGAATATACAGATCGTGTCACTGATTTAACAAAAATAATTCGTGCTTATGCTGCGGCAAATAATTTAATAGAACCAAATGATTTTGAACCAACTGATCGTAAAGATTTGGCTTACCAATTTTTCCGTATTAAACCTCCTACACCAGCACAAACGGCGGGTACGAGTGCAACTGCGCAAGAAAATATGCTCAATACACTGCGTGTTGGATCAATCTCAAGAAGTACTAGCCAAGCTAATTTGACGGGCGCTGCTGCAATTCCAAGAAGTGCTAGCCAATCTAGTTTGAAAAGTGCTGGATCAACTCAAAGTACGGCGGATTCCCAAATACCAAGAAGTGTAAGTCTACCTACTTTAACTGGTCATAATTTTGGGGGAAGAGATAAAAGTGTGTTTCAAGTAAGTCTTATAAAGCAAATTTTTATTCCTGCTGGTTATAAAGTTGTTGAAGCACCCACTAAAAAGACAGTTACTGTAACCGATACAAAAGAAACTGTGGCAGGGCAAGTAAAAACTGAAGCAAAATTTTCTAAAGATGAAATTGAAGTAAAATACCCAACTAGAGAGTTTTATGAAAAACTCGCAGAATATGCTTTACGTTCTCCAAGAAGCCCAAATAGTAAACCTTGTATATTCGTTGAAACTTTGAATGATCAGTCTTTAGAATGGTTATATGAAATCTGTAAAGATAAGAAAATAGTGCTTAAGGTTGAAAACAATTTAGAATTACAAAGAAAATTAGTGGTGTTACAAGAAAGAGAATCAGTAGAACTTGATATTGGCATGGAATCAGATGATACAATGTCACTGCCGGATTCAGATTTAGATTCACGGAGTGAAAGTAGTGATTTATCAAGTGGCTATAAGAGTGAACCTTAATTTACCACACGCTTATGCTGTTTAACACCTAATAAAAATAATGTTGCGAGCAGTAAAAAGATAGGCATAACAGAAAAAGCAATATAATAGCTATGTAATGAAAAGTAATGCACGCCATTGAGGATGGTGCCATCCCAATTCAAATCAAGCAATTTACCGATAGCAGGCTCTGTTACACCATCAAGAATCGCATCACTTGCATTAATCATCGCAACAACCGTACCAATTAATCTAGGATTATTTAATTCTGTTCCAATCGCAAAAACAAGCATATAAGCACCTATTGCAAAACCGAATGTAAATAAACAAACAGCTAATAACCATATCGGCATCATATGGCAGTAAAGTACTAGGCTAATAGCAACGCAACCTAAAAGCGTGAAATAAATCATGGTGTTGCGTCTATCACCGAATCTATCGGAGATTAAACCGATAATAGGGCTACCAATACCTAGACCTATAAAAACGAGTGAAATGAGAGAGGCGGTTTCTGTTTTGCTTAAATGATAAGCTTGTTGAACAAATGGATTGCCCCATAAGCCACCGAAAATTGCAACTGGAGAAAAGGCCAGACCACTGTAGAGAGTTAGTAACCAATTTTGTTTACTTTTAAAAACGGTCAGTACATCCTGAAAGCTTAAATGTTTTTTATGAGTAGACCCAACATGTTTCTTATCTCGAACCATAAGACCAAAAGCAATGGTTAAAGCAATACCTGCCAAACCCACAACCATGAGAGATTCGCGCCAACCAAATGCATTAATGGCAAATGACAAAGGTGCTTGACAAAAAACAGCACCAGTCATAGCGGCAGTTGCTAGTAAACCAGTTACAAAAGCGTATCGCTCAGGTGGAAACCAACTTAAGGCTAGTTTCATATAGGCGACTGTTGCAAATGCAACGCCCACACCCATCAATGCACGTGATAATTGTAAGTGGAGTAAGATGTGAGTTTGTGAAAAGAAAAATATGCCAAGTGCGCAGCAAAGAATAGCAAGTGTTGTTAGACAGCGAGCACCGTAGCGGTCTAATAATACGCCTACGAATAACTGCATCACCATATAAGTGTAATAAAAGATACCACCTAAGTAACCTAAACCAGTTCCGGTCAAATTAAAGTCATGCATTAATTGTTCAGTAATAACGCTGGGATAGATTTGTAAAATATACTTATAAAACAGGAATACCGCACATAAAGTTAAGACTATGATTGGATATTTCGAATGATTTGATTTTTGTATATGGTTGTTCATCATTTCTTCGATGTTAATTACACTAAAGGGTGCTGTCAACTATTTATACCTTGATTTTGAACCCCCAAAGCATTTAAAGTTATTTATTGTTTACTCTAGGAGAATGATAATGAAAATAGATACAGGAATTAATGAAGCCAAACGTAAAACAATTGCCAATGGTCTTTCAAAACTTTTAGCAGATACTTATACCCTTTATTTAAAAACACATAATTTTCATTGGAATGTTAAAGGTCCTATGTTTAATACGCTGCATATCATGTTCGAGCAACAATATAATGAAATGGCAATGGCGGTTGATTCCATTGCAGAACGTATTCGTGCACTAGGTTTTCCAGCGCCTGGTAGTTATGCGCAATTTCAAAAATTAACTTCTATTAAAGAAGAAATAAAAGTACCCAAAGCAAAAGTGATGATTCAACAATTAGTTCAAGGAAATGAAGCTGTAGTTCGTACAGCACGTGAATTATTTACGCATGTATCTGAAGCTGGTGATGAAGCAACAGCAGATTTGTTAACTGAAAGAATGGAAGTACATGAAAAAGCAGCTTGGATGCTACGTAGCATGCTAGAAGATTAATTTTTTACAGTACGTGCTAAGCACCATATTTGAATTTTTTCAACGCCATGCACATGTAGAGTTTTGCTGATTTCTGAAACTGTTTGACCGGTGGTGACCACATCATCGATGATAGCTACATGACGTGCTTTGAATTTAGGATCTATGACGAATGAATCTTTAAGGTTTGTTATGCGTTGGTTAGCAGGGATCAATGCTTGTGCTTTTGTTTCATGTTTTTTTATCA
>JBFWPS010000264.1:0-3059 GCA_050249855.1 Gammaproteobacteria bacterium | reverse complement strand
AAATGCAAGCAATTTATAAACTCGAGATGTAATTGATTTTGGGGATTTGGCTTGCATAATTCCTACTTATTTGAAAAAATATGGCCTGGATTATAAAAATGCATTCCCATACAAGTCAAAGCTTATTTTATACAAATGAACATCCTCGGAATTGAAACATCATGTGATGAAACAGGTGTCGCTATCTATAGTGATACTGGTTTACTTGCAAATATTCTTCGTACTCAAACTGAGGTTCATCAACGCTTTGGTGGTGTTGTCCCTGAACTTGCCTCTAGAGATCATATTCAAAAGATTTTACCACTCACACAAAAGGCATTAACAGCAGCAAAGCTCTCGCTAAAAGATATTGACGGCATTGCTTATACAAAAGGCCCAGGCCTCATAGGCGCCTTATTAGTAGGGGCTGCTTTCGGTCGTTCATTAGGTTTTGCCTTAAATATCCCAACCATTGGTATACATCATTTAGAAGCCCATATATTGGCTTCATTATTAGAAACGCCCGCCCCAACTTTTCCATTTTTGTCGCTATTAGTTTCGGGTGGTCACACCATGCTCATATTAGCTGAAACATTTGGTTCTTATCAAATACTAGGAGAATCCGTAGATGACGCCGCCGGTGAAGCTTTTGATAAAACAGCCCGACTTTTAGGCTTGCCTTACCCAGGCGGTGCCGCTTTAGCCAAGCTTGCAACGCAAGGTGTCAAGCATAAATACCATCTACCCAGACCCATGCTCAACAAACCTGGATTAAACTTCAGTTTCAGTGGTTTAAAAACTCAAACGATGCAATTAATTCGTCAAGAAGATACAACTAACCCTCAAACTAAAGCAGATATTGCTTGTGCATTTGAAGAGGCTATCATTGATACCTTGGTTACAAAATGTAAACGCGCAATGATTGAAACCAATTTAACACGCCTAGTCATAGCAGGTGGTGTAGGTGCTAATTTAGAACTCCGCCAACGTCTGCAACATGAAGTCACATTGTTAAACGGTGAATTATTTTTCCCCCGTGTAGAGTTTTGTACCGATAATGCTGCCATGGTGGCTATCTGTGGCTATAAACATTTAATGAATGGCGCATCTGACAACTTAAGTATCGATGTTAAAGCTAGATGGCCTCTTGGTGTACATAAGGACTAACCCCACTAAATAATTGACAATTCCAAACGTTGTGAGAAAATAGCTGTCCTTCATACTTTTGGGGTGTAGCCAAGCGGTAAGGCACGGGGTTTTGATCCCCGCATTCCTAGGTTCGATCCCTAGCACCCCAGCCAATTTTTTATCAACTTTATGGAGACTTACGTGTCAACAATGATGCTTTTTAGTGGAAATGCAAATCCAGCGTTAGCTCAAAAAATCGCACATCATCTAGGCCAACCCCTAGGAAAAGCAACTGTTGGCAATTTTAGTGACGGCGAAACCATGGTTGAAATATTAGAAAATGTACGTGGTCGCGATGTTTTCATTATTCAACCCACCAGTATCCCGACCAATGATAATTTAATGGAATTGATTTTTATGGCTGATGCGCTAAGACGCGCTTCTGCTGGCAGAATTACTGCGGTGGTTCCTTATTTCGGGTATGCACGTCAAGATAGACGCGTTCGTTCAGCTCGTGTACCTATCTCTGCTAAAGTCGTAGCTGATATGTTTGCTACTGTGGGAATATCTAGATTACTAACAGTAGATTTACACGCCGATCAAATTCAAGGCTTTTTTTATATGCCAGTTGACAATGTCTACGCATCGCCTGCCGTACTAGAAGATATACTAGGTAAAAATAAACCGAATGTGATGATTGTTTCACCAGATGTGGGTGGTGTAATGCGTGCAAGAGCGATTGCAAAACGTGTGAATGATACTGATTTAGCCATTATTGACAAAAGACGCCCCAAACCTAATACATCAGAAGTCATGCATATTATTGGAGATGTAACAGACCGCAATTGTATTATTGTAGATGACATCGTTGATACCGCAGGCACACTCTGCCAAGCAGCGAATGCACTAAAAAAACATGGTGCAGTCACAGTGAGTGCCTATTGTACTCACCCTGTACTATCTGGTGCTGCACTTGACAATATTATGAATTCTGTTGTGGATGAAGTGGTTGTAACAGATACAATCCCACTCACCCAAGAAGCCTTAAGTTGCTCTAAAATAAGACAACTTAGTTTAGCTGAGATGCTAGCACACACCATTCGAAGGATAAACGAAGAAGAATCTGTGAGTTCTTTATTTGCAGACTAACAAAATCATCGTTATACTGTCGAACCTTAAAATTTTATTGTAATGATTGGAGAAGTACCCATGGCCGCTAATTTTTCTGTTCAAGCAACGATTCGAACTGAAACTGGTAAAGCACACGTAAGACGTATGCGCAGAGTTGAAAAAATCCCTGCTGTTTTATACGGTGCAAAGCAAGATTCTGTTTCATTAACACTTGAACATAGTCATATTAAAAAAGCATTAGAGAATGAAGCTTTTTATTCTCATATTTTAACACTCAATATCGATGGTAAAGCAGAAAAAGCGGTTTTACGCGCTGTGGAACGTCATCCTTATAAGCCTAAAATTATGCATGTTGATTTCCAACGCATTTCAGCACATGAAAAGTTAACAATGAATGTTCCGCTACACTTTTTAAATCAGGACCAAGCACCTGGCGCCAAACAAGATGGCGGTGTGATTGCGCATACGATTACAAGTGTTGAAGTTAGTTGCTTACCTGATGACTTACCAGAATATCTGCAAATTGATATCGGTGAAATGAAGTTGGATGAAACAAAGCATCTAAGTGATATCAAATTACCTAAAGGTGTAGAAATTGTTGCATTGATGCATAATGATGACAAACCTGTTGTAAGCATACATTTACCACGTGCAATGAAAGAAGAAGAAGAAACAGCAGCACCAGTTGCACCACCTGAAACTGAAGTCATTACCGAAAAGAAAGCTGAAGAAGAAACACCTGAGGCGAAGTAATATTATAATGAGGTGGATTAGGCGCGAAATCGCCGTAATCCACCATGTTGCTATGGTTGATTAAGGCG
>JBFWPS010000263.1:0-3063 GCA_050249855.1 Gammaproteobacteria bacterium | reverse complement strand
GGCGCATGCCATCCTTGGCGCAAAACTTTATGGTGCCACGGTTGATGTTATTAGTATTACAAATATTTTTGCTCATAGTAAAATGGATATCTATTACGATCTTTTACAGTATGAAACAATTGATGATATAGATGAAATTGACAGTTTAACTATCGATGATGAAAAATTTAAAGACTTGCTGGAAAAAGTCTACTCTGCTGATGGTGTTGTATTAAGTACACCTGTGTATTTTGGAGATCGTTCATCAATTGCAAATAAATTTCTTCAATTAACTCATAAATATAAAGGTTTAAAAAATAAGGCTTTTGGAGTTGTTTCTGTTGGTGCAAAACGAAATGGAGGACAAGAAACCGCTAATATCTATGCACTTCAAGAAGCTTTGGCTCAAGGTGCAATAGTAGTTGGAAATGGTCCAAAAACAAGTCAATATGGGGGGACCGTATGGGCTGGAGACCCTGGTAAAGCTCTACAAGATGATTTTGGATTAGAAACATGCTATGGAACAGGTAGACAAGTTGCTCAATTAGCTGAAATTATCCTCTTAGGGGACTCCACTAACATTGACTCTCTTAAAATTTCCTACGTTTTAACAATGGATACATTTGACAAAGAGTATGAAACTCTTTTGAACGATCATATCCAAACCACACTAGGGCAATTAAAAAATCAAAATCTTGAGATAAATGTCTATAATTTAATTAATAATACTATCTATCGATGTATCGCATGCACTGTATGCCCATCTCCAAAGATGGTTGACAAACTGAAAAATATAGATTTTCCATATCACTGTGTTGTTCAAACTAAAAAAGATGACATGAAATACGTTCAAGAAGCTTTGGTGCATAGCGACTGTATCATCTTGGTTGGCGTAAATTCTCAAAAGGAACTTCAATACCGTTATCAAGCTTTCATGGAAAGAACAAGATTTATTCGGCATGACGATTATGAACTCACTAATATTCCTACCATTGGAATGACCATCAATGAACTGGGTGCTACCAATAATCCCATTTTTAACGTTAAAGTTTTAACCTCATTTATTCGTCACAATACTTTTTTTCTAAAACCAATTGATTTAGTTTTACACAATGGAATAAAAATATACGAGGATTCATTAAATGAAATTATTGTCCTTTTAAAAAAGATAAAAGACGGTAGAAAGAAAATCAATCCATTAGAAATAAGTTATAAAGCGACAGGATATGAAAATAAAACTTTAGACCATACCGCTAAATTAAGACGATAATCTATTGAATATTTTTATTAATCGGGAAATAACCTAATGCGCATTCTATATTTAGACCTCAATATACGTTATCACAATAACACTAGGAATCTAATTCCTTCTCTTTTGAATATATACAATGAAGTAGATATTTATGGTCCAGGATATAGCTCAAATGATGAACTTGAAAAAGGGGTAGAGGCCTTTTATGAAAAAAATGGTCCCTATGATTTTGTATGTAGCAATGAACACATATCGGTCTTTTTTGTGGAAAAAGCAAATAATTTTGATGATTATATGACTTATCTAAACAATGCATTTTATTTTAACTTTGAAATACATCAAAAACATTTATACAATATGTCCAATTTTTACAAAAGCGTGACAAATGTTACCAAGATACTGTTTTTGATGGAATTTGATAGATATTGGTTTCCCAAATATAGAGAAGAATTGTTATTAGAACTTGACGCATACATTGTTGGTTACGGCAAACAATTTGCTAAAAAAAGCGAAGACTGCCCTTACCAAAAAAATGAAGCTTTCTACAAACATGTAAATAATAATTGGTACAATTTTGTACAAAAATATTCAAAAGTAATTCAGCTTATCCATTTTATAGATCCAGCTGAGTTTTTTTGGGGAGACATCTCTGATAGGCCATACGAGTGTTCTGTACCTGGAACAGGTTACTGGGCTAGAAAATTGGCATTTGAAAATTTATCACTCAGCAAAATTAAAATGCCGACTAATTTCCATAATAAGATATATTTCATTCTTTCCAAATTAGGAATCAAATCATATTCCAATCGGCTAATGCTTTACAACTATAATCAATTATTTAATAACCTTATAGAAGATTCGAAGGCTGCATTTACTTGTGGTTCTGGCAATGAACAGCCAATTCGAAAATTTTTTGAAATCCCTGCAAAAGGTACCGTTCTGTTATGCTTGCCATTTCATGGATTCGAAGAAATGGGGTTTCAGCACAATGAAAACTGTATCATTTGCCATCCAAACGAAATTGTCGCTTATGTCGAGCAATTAAAACGTGAGCAAAAAAATGCTGAGCGCATCTCTATCAATGGACGTAAATTTATCTTTGAAACTCACTCCATATTTTCCAGAGCACAGCAGCTTCAGCAAGCTTTTAATGCTATAATTAATAGTTCATTTGTCGGAACGCGTTGGGAGAGAGGAAAGTTTATAGTGGATGAAAAATAAAAAAAATATCGTTTTGGTTGGGGCAAATGGCCTTTTTGGTTCTTCCTTTGTAAAACTGTACGACATGCAATACAATATACTTGAAATCACGCGTGAAAACTGTCAACAAATTTTAGAAAGTATGAAAAACGAAAAAGATTCATTTTATGATGCTGTCATTTTTGCTGCGCAATCTTCTGATTATAAGTCGAATGTTTTTAGTAACGATATATTTGACATCAACCTTCGCTTGTTTCATCAAATATTAAATATTTTCCAAAAAAAGACCAACAAGATTGTTTTTTTTTCGACAGGAAGTGTATATAAATCAGATGAAAATGAAGTCATTACAGAAAATACAGCTCTCGATTACCATTCCAAAAATCCTTATGTATTGTCAAAACTTTCCGCAGAATTAATTCTGCAAAGCTATCAAGGTATATATCAATCCATTACAATTTTGCGGCCTTTTTATATGTATGGAGAAAATCAAAACGAACTTATGCTTTTTATGCAAATCGTTCAAAAGCTAAAAAACGATATGCCTATAGAAATTAATTGTGATGGCGGGATGAAATTTAATTGCATTCATGCAGATGACGTATCCTTGATTGTCGCAAAGATACTAGAAA
>JBFWPS010000262.1:0-3071 GCA_050249855.1 Gammaproteobacteria bacterium | reverse complement strand
CTTACGGTGGATTACGGCGCTAACGCGCCTAATCCACCCTACAAAAGTGTAAAAGGAGAAAAATATTAGTACTAAAAAACCTTTAAGGGTAAACCATCAAATACATGTGAAAGAAGTACGACTTATAGGAGAGGATAACGAACCTTTAGGTGTAGTAGCCATAGATAAAGCAAGACAGATGGCATCGGATGCAGGATGTGACTTAGTAGAAATATCACCTACTGCGGAGCCACCGGTATGTAAAATTATTGATTATGGCAAATATCTTTATTTGCAAAGTAAAAAAGATGCGGTTGCTAAGAAAAAACAAAAGCAGCTTCAAACCAGAGAATTAAAATTTCGTCCTGGTATAGAAGAAGGCGATTATAGCGTCAAACTTCGTAAGTTATTAGAGTTTCTAGCTGAAGGCGATAAAGTAAAAATCACAATACGCTTTCGTGGTCGAGAAATTATGTATCATGATTTAGCATTTAAATTAGCCGATCGTCTACAAGTAGATGTAGGCGAACAGGGTACCTTGGAACAAATGGCCAAGTTTGAAGGTAAACAAATTACAATGATGTTTGGTCCAAAGAAAAAGTAATCGGTTTTTTTAACCGAATGTAAGAGAGGTTAGTATGCCAAAGTTGAAAACCAACAAAGGTGCTGCAAAGCGGTTTAAGAAAACGGGCAGCGGTAAATTCAAATACCGTAGTTGTAACCGTAGTCATGGTTTTAGCAATAAATCAACTAAACGTAAACGTCATTTACGTGCAGGTGGTATTGTAGATAAAACCGATCAACTTTCAATTGAAAGATTATTACAAGGTTCTTGAGGAGTAATAGCAAATGGCAAGAGTAAAGCGTGGCGTAACAGCTCATCGTCGTCATAAAAAAGTATTAAAGCTTGCGAAAGGTTATCGTGGTTCTCGTAGCCGCAATATTAAAGTAGCGAAGCAAGCGGTGATGCGTGCTGGTCAGTATGCATATCGTGATCGTAAACAACGTAAACGTCAATTTCGTGCGTTATGGATTGTACGGATCAATGCGCAAGCAAGAGAATGTGGTTTATCTTATAGCCGTATGATCTCAGGTTTAGAAAAAGCAGGTATTTTATTAGATCGTAAAGTATTAGCAGCGCTTGCAGTTCATGACAAACCAGCTTTTGCAGCGATTGCTGAAAAAGCCAAAGCCGCGTTGGTATGAAGTTAGCGAATTTAACAAAAAAGTTAAAATACGAATTTCAAGATCTACAACTGCTGCAAGCAGCTTTAACACATCGAAGTGTTCCAGGATATAATAATGAACGCCTAGAATTTCTAGGCGATTCTATTTTAAATTGTATTATTGCTTCTGCTTTATTCAAACAATTTCCCGAAGCTAAAGAAGGCGAATTAAGCCGACTAAGAGCAAACTTAGTTAAAGGCGAAACGCTAGCGCAATTAGCACAAGAATTTGAGTTAAATCGATATTTACGTTTAGGAGTTGGAGAACTGCGTAGTGGTGGTGCTAAACGTGAATCAACGTTAGCTGATGCACTAGAAGCCATTATTGGGGCTATTTATTTAGAATCAGGCTTTTCAGTGATAGAAACACTTGTTTTAAATTGGTTTGATTCGCGTTTTAAAGCATTAAGTATCAGTGCTAATTTAAAAGATCCTAAAACACAATTACAAGAATATTTACAAGCGCGTAAGCATGCTTTACCTACGTATAAAATGATTACGGTAAAAGGTGAAGCGCACGCACAAACATTTTATATGGAATGTTCCATCCCAAAATTGAAATTAAGTGCACAAGGGCAGGGTTCAACGCGAAGAAAAGCAGAACAGGAAGCGGCACAAAAAATTTTGGCGAAATTACATGAGTAATCTCAGTGAGGTGCTTATTTTTTAGCGAAAAATTTTGGAAGCATCGGAACTTACGAGAAACAAAGCTGTCATTGCCAGGCCCGCGTTCCTTTGCGGGCCGTAGCAATCTAGTACTGAGTTTAAATAGATGGTCCGTTCTGGATTGCTTTGCTACGCTCGCAATGACAGCTTTGTTTTTCGTAAGTCCTGATAATTTTTTTAAAAATAACATATTAAAAAAATGAGAGTTCGAGCAAAATGAATAATATGCAACACTGTGGATTTATAGCAATTGTGGGTCGACCTAACGTAGGAAAATCAACGCTACTCAATAAAATTTTAGGCGAAAAAATTTCAATTACCTCTAGTAAACCCCAAACAACGCGTCATCGCATTTTAGGCATTAAAACAATTGACTCCGATCAAATTATTTTCGTCGATACGCCAGGGCTTCATAGGGGCCCAAAACATATGATTAATCGATTAATGCTTCGTGCTGCGAACAATGCTATTTTAGACGTAGATGGTGTTGTTTTTTTAATTGATGCAAGAAATTGGCGCGAAGAAGATGAAGATATTCTTAAAAAAATTATTGCGAGTCAAAAACCATTTATGATTGCATTAAATAAAGTAGACAGAATTTTTGACAAAGAAAAATTAATGAATTTTTTGAAAATGTTGAATGAAAAGTTAAATATTTTAGGTTTACAAGGTGTACCTTTAATACCTATTTCTGCAAAATCAGGACGAAATATAGAAAATTTAGAAGCAGCTGTTTTACACCTATTGCCAGAGGGTGAACATTATTATCCGGATGATCAAATCACTGATCGTAATAGACGTTTTATGGCTGCAGAATTGATTCGAGAAAAACTAATGCGTTATTTAGGCTCTGAAGTGCCGCATGAATTGACGGTTGAAATAGAACAGTTTAAAGAAGAAGAAAAATTATTGCGCATTAGTGCTGTTATTTTGGTTGAGAGACAAGGGCAAAAGAAAATTGTCATTGGTGAGGGTGGTGCCGTACTTAAAAAAATAGGTCGATTGGCGCGTTTAGATATGGAAGCATCTTTCGAGGAAAAGGTATTTTTGGAACTTTGGGTGAAGTTGAAGGGTGGTTGGACCGATGATGCGCGTGCCTTAGCGAGTTTGGGGTATGATGAATAAACATTGTTTGTGACAAATCTCCTTTGAAAAGGGGGACAGCAAGTGGTTTTTGCAACACAATTATACCCCCTTTGA
>JBFWPS010000261.1:0-3089 GCA_050249855.1 Gammaproteobacteria bacterium | reverse complement strand
ATAGAATTTCACAAAAATATATGTTTAGACCTGCCCCCAAAAAACGTGAAAAAAACTACGATTCAAGACGTGACCCCCAAGTTCTTCCCTTTATCGTACTGTTCCTATCAGGCGCTTCGCTTACATTTGCATTCGCACCTTTTTACGCGTATGGAATGGCAGTTTTTGCACCTGCAACCTTGCTTCTTTTTTTAAATAATACAAATAGATTGCAAGGATTTTTACGCGGCCTTATTTTCGGAATAGGATTTTTTGGTACCGCTGTGTCATGGGTCTTTGTTAGTATTCATCAATACGCTCATGTAGATATTATTACTTCGTCAGTGTTAACTTTTTGTTTTATTATGCTGTTTGCTTTATTTATTGCAACACAGTCATTTTTGTTTGTTTTGAGTCACAAATATTATTCAAATTCATATTTTCGTTATTTAATCCTGTTTCCTATGCTTTGGATCTTATTTGAAGCCATACGAGGTTGGTTTTTAACAGGATTTCCTTGGGTTTTGATTGCTTATAGTCAAACTAATTCACCACTTAAAGGCTATGTGCCAATTTTAGGTGAATATGGTGTTGGATTTATTATATTATTTTCTAGTGGGCTTTTAGGAATGTGGTTAGAATTATTTTACAATAGTTTTTATAAAAAAAATAAAATAAAATTAAATAATCGATTAATTGTATTTACTTTTGTTGCGATGATTATTTGGCTTAGTGGATATTTATTCGCTCAAATACCCTGGACTAAACCTGATGGTCCTAAAATTAAAGTCAGTTTAATTCAAGGTAATATCCCACAAGAAATTAAATGGTCTTCTGAATATTTTTATTCAACGATTGCCCGCTATATGGAGCTATCTCAATTAGAAAATGAAGATGTTGCTGTACAACGCAATCAAATTATTATTTGGCCTGAAAGTGCAATTGCAGCACCTTCTAATCAAGTAGAGGATTTATTAGAAGCTCTTAAGCGCGATAGTAATGCGAATCAACTAGCATTTATTACTAGTATTCCAATTCCTGTTCCTGATTCATTTCAATATTATAATGGTATGATTGTGTTAGGTGATGGCCAAGGGTATTACTATAAAAGACATTTAGTACCATTTGGTGAATATGTTCCACTGATGCATTTTCTTGGGCATTTGTTGGAATTTATGGCTATCCCCATGTCTGATTTTGCAGCAGGTCCTCATAATCAACCTCCCCTGATAGCAAAGGGAATCGTGATAGGACCTTTTATTTGTTACGAAGTAGCATATGCTGATGCTTTAAAAAGAGTATTACCTAAAGCTGAGGTTTTATTAACTGTGAGTAATGATGCTTGGTTTGGACATTCATTTGCTGGTGCGCAACATTTACAGATTGCTCAATTTAGAGCATTACAAAGTGGAAGACCTATGCTCTTTGTGAGTAATACTGGGCCAACCGCTATCATCAATCAGTCTGGACAAGTGCAAGAAAAAGTGCCAGAGTTTAAGGCTGTGCGTTTGACAGGTTTTGTTCAGCCTATGCAAGGGGCAACACCTTGGGTTATGATTGGTAATTCAGGGATTGTTGTATTTATTTTGTTATTTGTGTTGTTTGTATACAGGCCAAGAAAAGGTAAAAAATAATTCCATGTTAACAGAACATTATGATCCGGTTGTTGTCGAACAAGAAGCACAACAATTTTGGGAAAAGCAGCAAAGTTTTAAAGTCAGTGAAGATTTAGGAAAAGAAAAATTTTATTGTTTGTCAATGTTGCCCTATCCAAGTGGTAGTTTGCACATGGGACATATGCGTGTTTATTCTATTGGCGATCTCATTTCGCGTTATCAACGAATGCAAGGAAAAAATGTATTACAACCGATGGGTTGGGATGCATTTGGTTTACCGGCAGAAAATGCAGCGATTAAAAAAAATATTGCACCTGCGAAATGGACGCATGAAAATATTGATCATATGCGTCAACAATTAAAAAGAGTTGGTTTCGGATATGATTGGCGTCGTGAAGTTACGACGTGTGAACCAGATTATTATCATTGGGAACAATGGTTATTTGTAAAATTATTTCAACAAGGTTTGGCTTATAAAAAGAATTCCATGGTTAATTGGGATCCCGTCGATCAAACGGTTTTAGCTAATGAGCAAGTGGTTGATGGTCGTGGTTGGCGTTCAGGCGCCATCGTTGAACGTAGGGAAATCTCTCAATGGTTTTTAAAAATAACTGCTTATGCAGAAGAACTATTGAAAGATTTAGATAAATTGGCTGGTGGTTGGCCTGAGCAAGTCCTCACAATGCAACGTAATTGGATTGGTCGTTCAGAAGGTGTGGTGATCGAGTTTGAAGTAGCTGATCAATCAACTCATTTAGATGTATTCACTACACGTGCTGATACTTTGATGGGGGTAACTTACCTTGCTATAGCGCCACAGCATCCTTTAGCGCAAAAAACAGCAGAATCTAATCCTGCTATAAAAGCATTTTTAGAAAAATGTAGTCATATTAAAGTATCTGAAGAAGCGATAGAAACTATAGAAAAAGAAGGCTTATATACTGGTTTAACCGCAACTCATCCAATTACTGGTAAAGCAATACCGATTTGGGTTGCTAATTTTGTATTAATGGAATATGGCAGTGGTGCGGTCATGTCTGTACCAGCACATGATCAGCGTGATTTTGAATTTGCTCAAAAATATAATTTACCGATTGAAGTTGTTATAGAGTCAACTGATCAAGCAAAGTGGGATTATTCAAAACGAGCTTTTACAGAAAAAGGTATTTTAATTAATTCAGGTAACTTTAATCAATTATCATCTGATGATGCAATTGAAAAAATCATTAGTTTGTTACATCAGCATGAAAAAGGGCATAAAAAAATTAATTATCGCTTACGAGATTGGGGCGTTTCGCGTCAACGTTATTGGGGTGCACCTATACCAATTATCAATTGTAGTTCATGCGGTCCAGTAGCAGTACCTGAAAATGATTTGCCAGTGATTTTACCAATTGACGTTCAATTTGAAGGTGTTGCTTCACCACTAAAAAACATTCATGATTTTTATCATACGAACTGTCCTCAGTGTCATGAACCTGCAACACGAGATCG
>JBFWPS010000260.1:0-3108 GCA_050249855.1 Gammaproteobacteria bacterium | reverse complement strand
GGGGAATCCGGTATTATCCGGAATACATTAACGGATAGTGCACGTAGAACAGTTAGTCCCGTTGATATTTTTATAGAGCTAAGACATACGCTAGAAAAAAACAAAATAGTATTGCCTCCCTATTCAGTAGTACAAGATATTATAGGTGCTACTCTTAAGAAAGAGGAAGATCGAATCACACAGATTATGCAGCATCATCTTACTCTTGAAATAGAGCTGCTTTTTCAAAATCTTTTTGTAATTGAAGATGTTTTTTATAAGATTACCGAATTAAAATTTGA
The DNA here is from genome assembly GCA_050249855.1 of Gammaproteobacteria bacterium. Taxonomy (GTDB): domain Bacteria; phylum Pseudomonadota; class Gammaproteobacteria; order JBGSLN01; family JBGSLN01; genus JBFWPS01. The sequence continues at coordinate 2,827 of JBFWPS010000260.1, read as the reverse complement.
TGCCAAATCATTTCAGACAGAAGAAATGCAAGGGGAACTTGATAAGTTACAGGATTGCTCAGAGATTTATTACTTTTCTAATAAAGTTCTTCCACATATTGATATCTCCAAAAAAAATATTGAGCATTATGCTGATTTGGCCAAGAACTACACTGCATATCGACTCAAACGAATGCCCAAAGCGCAGGCATATTTCTATGTGATGTGTTATGTACATCATCGATATGAAAAAATCGTCAATAATTTAATTAAAGGTTTCATATACTACGTTGACAAGTATAATGCGGATTCAAAAAAGTATGCACTCAAAAACAAGCCTGATGCCAAGAAAAACTTTTATGAAAATAAAAGTCAAATTGGAGAGTTAATTCGCTGGTATACAGATGACAATGTAATGAAGGAACCAGGGCTACTCATTCAGGAAAGGGCTTACAATTTGATACCAAAAAATGAATTAATTCATTTAAGCCAAACCTTATTAGAAATCAATGAGCGGGAAATCGAAACTCGGTTAATATGGGATTATCACAAAAATAATTATCGTTGTATTTTAATAAACTTACGCCCCTTGTTTCTAGCAATTGATTTTGAAGCTAATAATAAAGCCGAATCGTTAAATATTGCTATTTCATATCTAAAAAATATGCTGAAACAAAATAAAAAATTAAGCGATATGGATATGAGCACAATTCCTGTGTCACATATATTGCCCAAAAAACTTATTAAGCATTTTACTGAAAGCAACTCGAGAAAGGGCAAGACGCTTAATACCTACCAATATGAGTTTTATCTTTATAGCACCATTCGAAACCGCATTAAAAATGGCCAAGTTTTTATTAATAACTCATTAGAATATAAGAGCTTTGTAAACGATCTAAAAATTTCCCCGCAATGGGAAACTCATAAAGAACAAATATTACAACAACTGAATAACCCTGTGCTTTTAGCCAATATAAAAGACACATTATTGTATTTAAAAAATCAATTAGAGCCGCTCATTATTCGTGTTAATGAACGAGCATTAAACGGTGAAAACACGCATATCAAAATAAATCACCATCGAGATGGCACAAGGACTTGGACCATTCCTTACCCCCAAAAGAATCCAGAGTCAGACAATCCTTTTTATAATCAGCTTGAACCCATCACTATTTCCGAGGTTTATGATTTTATAGCCCAGAGATGTGAATTTTTTAGAGCATTTAAGCACATTAAGCCGCATTACGCTAAAAGTAAGCTGGACTATCTAGGTATCAAAGCCACTATATTAGCAAATGGCACAACATTAGGGACGTATCAATTTGCCAAGCGTTCTAATTTAAAGTACCAACGATTGCAAATTACTGAACAAAACCACATTCGATTAGAAACATTACGCGAAGCCGCTGCAATTATTGTTGATTATCTTGTCGAGCTTCCAATATTTAATTCGTATAACATAGATAATCTACAGCATGGGAGCATTGACGGTAAAAAGAAGAAAACCAAACGACGCATTTTACAATCCCGCCACTCCCCGAAATATTTTGGTTTAGACATTGGTGTTGTCATTATGACAATGAATTTAAATAATCTTCCCTTTGTGACTCGTATTATTGGTGCTAATGAGCATGAAAGTCATTTTACTTATTCCATGCTCATGGAAAATTTAACTGCCGTTGATCCTGCCATTATTTCAACGGATACAGCAGGGACTAATAATGTTAACGATCTTTTATATTTCCTGATTGGTAAAACACATGCTGCCTGTTACCGCTCAACCGCTGACAAAGCACAAACCATTTCGGGATTTAAACCATTAACAGAGTATGATGGTTTGCTGATTAAACCGCAAAGACGAGTCAATGAACGTTTGATTCAGGAGAAATGGCCAGATCTTGTTCCTATATTAGTTTCCTTGCTATCACATGAAACAACACAACATATCATCGTCTCAAAATTAAGTTCTCATGAATATAAAAGCGATGTTAAAGACGCCTTATGGGAGCTCAATAATATTTTAAAAAGCATTCACCTACTCAAGTATATTGATGATCCAAAATACAGAAAGAGTATTCGCACAGCGCTAAATCGCGGCGAAGGTTACCATCAATTACTTGATAAGATTACCCTTGCTGGTGGTGGCGATTTTAGAGGCATGTCGGAACTTGAAGTAGAAATATGGAATGAATGCACGCGCTTAATCGCATTAATTATTATTGCCTACAATATGTGTCTCTTATCTGAGTTATATGAATTAAAAATGCAGCAGGGAAATAAAGCTGCACTTGAGTTTCTCAAGCATATTTCTCCTATTGCCTCCCAGCATATCAATATAGATGGTCTCTATGAATTCACAGAAGAGATGCAAATGATTAATTTGCACGAAGCCGTGGATAAGTTAACAAAAATTCTTGATGAAACATTAAAGGCGAAGGGGAAATAATGCCCACTGTATTAAATATTAGAGGTTATCGGTTCTTCTTTTTTAGCATGGAAGGAAATGAGCCTCCACACATTCATGTTGAACATGGAGATAATGTGGGCAAATTTTGGCTAAACCCAATCAGTCTGGCAAGCTCATATGGCTTTAGAAGTCATGAGTTAGCCAAAATTAGGCTCTTGGTGATAGAGCATAAAGAATTATTTTTGGAGAAATGGCATGAATATTTTGGCAATTAAATTTGATGATCATGCGGTTGATGTCAGCTTTACAGAAACTGCATTACATTTTGTATTGGCTGATGGGCGTGAAATTTCGGCTCCTCTGGAATGGTTTCCACGATTGCGTGATGCGACTGATGCTGAGCGACAAAACTGGCGTTTTATTGGTAATGGGGTTGGGGTG
>JBFWPS010000259.1:0-3128 GCA_050249855.1 Gammaproteobacteria bacterium | reverse complement strand
AAAATTAAGCGAGCGTGGCGTTGAAATATTTTTTACGCAAGTATTTCGTGATGGTTTTTTTCATGCAGACATGCATCCGGGCAACATTTTTGTCAATGTAGAAAATCCAACTGATCCCCAGTATATTGCTGTCGATTTTGGAATTGTTGGTACTTTAAGTAAAAAATACCAACGTTATCTTGCTGAAAATATTCTTGCATTTTTTAAGCGTGATTACCACCGAGTTGCAGTTTTACATATTGAATGGGGTTTACTTTCAAAAAACACACGTGTCGCAGATTTTGAAGCAGCGATTCGTTGTGTTTGTGAACCTATTTTTGAAAAACCTTTAAAAGAAATTTCATTTGGTAAGCTATTATTACAAACCTTCCAAGTAGGCCGTAGATTTAAAATGGAAATACAACCCCAATTGCTCTTATTACAAAAAACCTTACTTAATATTGAAGGCTTAGGCAGACAACTTTATCCAGATCTTGATCTTTGGATTGCGGGCAAACCCTTTTTAGAAAAATGGGTCGCTGAACAATTAGGCCCTCGTGCTTTATTTAAACGCTTTTCTGAAATATTACCTTTCATTACCGATAAGCTTCCTGAAATGCCCATTTTGATGTACGAGACTTTGAAGGCGATTGAAACGCTACCGAAAAGCAAGCATCAAGAATTTTATAAAACCAATAAAGCATCTAGAATGATGCGCTTCAATTTAGGAATCATGTGTTTATTCACAGGTATTATTTTTTCATTATTTTTATTGAAACCTATTCTTAACACTGAAATTTTGTTATATTTTACCGGTGCGTTAAGTACTATAGGTCTAATTCTTTTATTTTTCAGTCTATCTCGAAAGGATACATAACTATGTTTAGTCATATCAATCCTATTTCTCTTATTTTAATAATATCCATCGTTATTTTATTATTTGGTACCAATCGACTAAAAACAATTGGTAGTGATTTAGGCTCGGCAATTAAAAACTTTCGCCAAGCGTTAGAAAAACAAGAAGACGAAAAGAAGGAATAACATGACTGCCAATTATACTGCAGAAGCAATAGAAGTTTTAAGTGGATTAGATCCCGTTAAACGACGTCCCGGGATGTATACCGACACAACACGTCCCAACCATTTAGCACAAGAAGCGATTGATAATAGCGTTGATGAAGCCATTGCCGGCCATGCAAATGAAATTTTTGTTATTTTATTTAAAGATGGTTCATTATCGGTCGCAGACAATGGTCGTGGTATGCCGGTTGATATTCATCCTGAAGAAAAAATTTCAGGCATAGAACTTATCATGACGCGCTTACACGCGGGTGGCAAATTTTCTCATAAAAATTATAAATTTTCTGGTGGTTTACATGGTGTGGGTATTTCGGTTGTTAATGCTTTGTCTTCTCAAGTAATCGTTACTGTAAAACGTGATGGCAATATTCATGAAATGCGCTTTAACGATGGTGATAAATCATCCGATCTAAAAGTGATTGGTACAACGAATAAACGCGATACAGGAACAACGATTCATTTCACACCTAATGCAAAATACTTTGATTCACCAAAATTCTCAGCCACACGATTACAGCATGTGTTACGTGCTAAAGCAGTATTATGCCCTGGTTTACGCGTACATTTTCGTGATGAAAATACTGGTAATGAAGATGAATGGTATTATGAAGATGGTCTAAAAGCTTATTTAGCTAGCGCGGTTGTTGACTTGCCTATACTTCCTGATGAACCTTTCACTGGCAATATGGAAGCAGAATCTGAAACAGTTTCTTGGGCTGTTATCTGGTTAGCAGAAGGCGGTGAATTAATTAATGAAAGTTATGTTAATTTAATTCCAACCTTACAAGGCGGTACACATGTTAATGGTTTACGTTCAGGTTTATTAGACGCTATGCGTGAATTTTGTGAATTAAGAAACCTATTACCTCGTGGGGTAAAACTTACACCTGAGGATATTTGGGATCAATGTAGTTATGTTTTATCCGTCAAAATTCAAGAAGCACAATTTTCCGGTCAAACAAAAGAACGATTAACTTCACGTCAATGTGCCGCATTTGTTGCTGGTGTTGTAAAAGATGCGTTTAGCTTATGGTTAAATCAACATGTTGCTGCAGGCGAGCAATTAGCTGAACTTATTATTAATAACGCACAAAAACGTTTAAAAACCAGCAAGAAAATAGAACGAAAACGAATTGCATCAGGCCCTGCATTACCAGGCAAGTTGGCTGATTGCTCAGCACAAGATCCTTCACGAACAGAATTATTTTTAGTAGAAGGGGATTCTGCGGGTGGCTCAGCAAAACAAGCACGAGATCGTGACTTTCAAGCTGTTATGCCGTTACGCGGAAAAATTCTTAATACTTGGGAAGTTAATTCTTCTGAAGTATTAGGCACACAAGAGATCCACGATATTGCTGTTGCAATTGGTATTGATCCTTCTTCTACTGATCTATCTGGTTTACGTTATGACAAAATTTGCATCCTTACAGATGCAGATTTTGATGGTATGCATATCGCCACTTTACTCTGCGCGCTTTTCGTTAAACATTTTCGTCCATTAGTTGAAGCAGGGCATGTTTATGTTGCCATGCCGCCACTTTATCGCGTTGATGTAGGTAAAGAAATTTTTTATGCGCTAGATGAAGAAGAAAAACAAGGTATTCTAGATAGAATTTCTGCAGAACATAAAAAAGGAAAAGTTCATGTGACTCGCTTTAAAGGTTTGGGCGAAATGAACCCACTGCAGCTTCGTGAAACAACCATGTCACCTGATACAAGACGTTTGGTAAAACTCACCGTGTCCTCAGACGACGACACCCCTCAATTATTTGACATGTTGCTCGCTAAAAAACGTGCTTCTGATAGAAAAAACTGGCTGGAACAAAAAGGCAATTTAGCGGATATTTAATTTAGTTCCGCCACTTTTAATCTTCAGCACCCACGTATAATCTTCTGATGCATGTGAATAAATGAGGTTAACGGATGAAAAAAGTTCCTGTAGAGAAGAAGAAATCGTCTGCATTACAAATCGGCACTGCTGAAGATAAATCTGAAGAGGTAGCGAGTAAATTGAACCCATATGAAGTGCTAAAAACGTATCATCTAAGACTCCATGACGAGGATTACCT
>JBFWPS010000258.1:0-3162 GCA_050249855.1 Gammaproteobacteria bacterium | reverse complement strand
CGAGATAATATTTTACGAAAATCTTTAATACCTGATGCGGCTAAAGTACGAATAGGGCCTGCTGAAATCGCATTAACACGAATACCGCGAGGGCCTAAGCTGTTAGCAAGATAGCGAACATTCGCTTCTAAACTTGCTTTTGCAACACCCATTACATTGTAGTTATGGACTACACGTTCAGCGCCTAAGTAAGTCATTGTTAAAATAGAACCGTCACGGCCTTCCATCATAGGATAAGCAGCTTTTGCCAAAGCAGCTAAACTATAACTACTAATATCATGTGCTAACCTAAATCCTTCACGATTCACATGATCAAAATAATCACCTTCAAGTTGATCAGCTGGCGCGAAAGCAATGGAATGAACTAGAATATCAAGCGCAGACCAAGTTTTATTTAATTCAGTGAAAACAGCATTGACTTCTTCATCTTTACTCACGTCGCATTGAAAAATTAATTTTGAATCAAACTCGGCCGCCATTTCAGTAATACGCGAAAGAAAACGTTCATTTTGATAAGTAAAGGCAAGCTTTGCACCTTCTCGGTGCAGTGCTTTCGCAATACCATAAGCAATAGAACGGTCACTAATCACACCAGTAACTAAGGCATAACGATCATTAAGAATTCCCATTGAGTAACTCCTTCATTTTGGCTTTAATCATATCAATTGCAATTCTGTTTTCACCACCCCGAGGAATAATAACATCCGCGTGAATTTTAGATGGTTCAATAAATTGTAAATACATAGGGCGAACGGTTTCTTGATATTGTTTCAAAATACAATCGACGGTTCTTGCGCGTTCTTTAATATCGCGTTCTAAACGTCTGATAAAACTAATATCAAGTGGCGTATCCATATAAATTCGAATATCAAGCATATCACGCAGACGTGGTTCTACAAATAATAAAATACCTTCTAAGACGATGATCTTATGTTTACCAATTGTTTTTGTTTCATTGGAGCGTAAATGTTCTGCATGATTATAAATCGGCATTTCAATTGGCAAGCCTTTTTTAAGTTGTCCTAAATGAGAGATTAATAAATCATGATCAAAAGCATTGGGATGATCAAAATTAAGTTTTGCTCTTTGTTCAATGGGCATTTCTGGGAAATTTTTGTAATAACTATCTTCAGGAATGATGACGACACGTTCACAACTAAGCTCAGAAACAATGGTATTAGATAGCAGACTTTTACCTGAGCCTGAAGCACCTGTAATACCAATTATTATCGTATCGGACATGATTTATCATATTAAATATAAAAATATGCTTGATGTTACGCATATTTAAACACTTCTGCAATAGCTTATTTGTATTTATGCGTATAAACAGCACAATTTAGCGTGTTTAGTGAACTATAATTTAATAAAAGTGTATGGAGGTTTTCTGAATGCTTAAGGATAAAAAACAGGACTTATACGTTTATGAGGCAGTGGTTCCTGTGAGCTTTACTGAAGGAAACGCTGAACGAGTCAAATATAAAGATCCCGGTTATGCTGAAATAGCTTATAACAACCCGCTCACTGTACTTGGTGTTCCCGTGTTAGCTACATTAATGTTTGCTGGAGGCTCTGGTAAGCACCCTTGTCCCTACAAAGAAGCTCAAGGATGGCAATGTGTGGTTGATTTAGTAGAAAGTATGCAAAATGGTGTTGTTAAATGTGGAAATATGAATTCAAAAGATATTTGTGACAGTAAATTTGATAGAAAAATTAGTGTTAAAGCTTGGAACAATGTTGAAAGTGTTTCAACAGGAAAGACTGTAAATAATGAAGAGAGAGATTCATCTAATCGCAATCTTCAGGTTAATCCCATTACACACTCACAGTATAAAACAATTTATGTTGTTTCAAAAGATCCACCGAGTAAAGTTAAAGAAAATGGTGGTATTTCAAATGGATTATGGGGATATAATAAAGAAGACGTTAAGCGAGTTGCCAAAGATGCATTAACGTTACAAAATGCATCTCGTGAATATACAGCTAGCTTTGAAGATATAAAACGAATGGAAGAACATAGAGGTTCGGATTTACCTGTAACGCAAGCACAAATAGAACGTGCAATAAGTTCTGCTAGTGCGTTAGCAGGAGGTGCTTATGACTCCACAGTTAGTAGTGTACAATCAGCTGCAAGTAAGGCAGGTGGTTTGGCACAGACTGCCTATAAGAGTGCAAAGTCAAATTATCTAAGAAGAGCTACTAGTAGTGGTGCGCGTGTAATGGGTGAGCTTGGTGTAACGCCTGAACAAGCGCGTGCTGAAAGGGATGTTCATTTATCAGATGATAAAAAGAGTGAGTTGGCAGATTTAATTAATGGAGTTGAGCCTAGAGTTACTAAAGGACCGCCATCAGCAGTTTCACCAGCAGTTAGTCGGTTGCTTGCTGAAGAAAAAGACAGTTTGAGAAGCAATAGCTCTTCAGAACGTGAATCAGTATTAACATCGCAAGCAAATAAAGAAGCTGAAAGTAAATTTGATATCATTGAGGACTATGATGCTTTTGCTAGCAGTTCTATAAAAGGTCCTGGAAGAAAATAATTTGAACAATAATAAATCAAGCATTGAGGTTTCCGATTTATATAGGAACGCTCTATCAGAATTTAGTTGTGTTTATATCGCATTTATCCTTATCACCCCTCGACGATCGCTTCATTTTAAGGTAAATTATCAGCAATTTTTTACTTTAAAGGAAAGCTTATTATGATCAAATGGGTGCGCGGATTTTTTTCAACGGATTTATCGATTGATTTAGGTACAGCAAATACCTTGGTGTATGTGTTAGGTCAAGGGATTGTACTGAATGAACCATCCGTTGTTGCAATACGTCATGACAGAGCAACAGGAAATCAACGCGAAGTCGTTGCGGTTGGTTTAGAAGCCAAACGCATGCTTGGTCGTACGCCTGGCAATATTTCTGCTATTCGTCCTTTGAAGGACGGTGTGATTGCTGACTTCTATGTCACAGAAAAAATGTTGCAACACTTTATTCATAAAGTGCACGAAAATAAATTCTTAAGACCAAGTCCACGCGTTTTAGTTTCTATTCCCTGTGGCTCAACCCAAGTTGAGCGTCGTGCAATCAAAGAATCAGCTATGGGGGCGGGTGCTCGAGAAGTTTATTTACTAGAAGAACCAATGGCGGCTGCTATGGGAGCTGGTATGC